>NOLC01000135.1:3272-5385 GCA_002256595.1 Methanosaeta sp. NSP1
CTCCCGGCTGACCTTGGGCCCGGAGACCGCCTGGGCGCTATCTATGGCCTCGCGAATCTTTCTGGCTGAGGCGGTCACCTCAGCGCTTCGGACTATGCTGCCGCCCACGATGACTATGGCCGCGCCGCTGGCCACGGCCTCGGCACCGGTTCGAGCATCTATGCCGCCTGCTGCCGCTACCGGAGTCCTGACCTCCTTTACGATCTCCCTCAGGAAATCAATGGTGTCCCGGCCGGTCATCTGCTGGTCTATCCCCACATGAACGCAGATGTAGTCCACACCCAGAGCCTCAAGCTCCCGGGAGCGCTTTACCGGGTCGGACACCGTGAGCAGATCCATCATTATCTGCACCCCGTATTTCCTGGCAGCCCTCAGGGCATCCTCGATGGTGGAGTTGTCGGAAGAGGCCAGCATGGCCACTATATCCGCTCCGGCTTTGGCTGCCATCTCTACCTCCATGGCCCCGGTGTCCACCGTCTTCATATCGGCCACGATGCGGACTGTCGGCAGGGCTTTTTTCATCTCGCGCACAGCATCCATGCCCTCGCTCTTGATCAGAGGCGTTCCTGCCTCAATCCAGTCAGCGCCGCCGGAGACTGCCTCTTTGGCTATCTGAATAGACCTGTCCAGCTCCAGTATATCCAGTGCCACCTGTAGAATGGGTTTAATATCACATCACCACACAACAGCACAAGCTAAAGCAGATTGATGCATGGTATATAAAATGAAGCTGGCAGAGATTTCTGAGATAGATCTTGGCGAAAGCCCATTCCAGGAGCGGAGTCTGACCTTCACCAAGCTGCACGGAAACGGCAACGACTTCATGCTGGTAGATGAGATGGCCCGGACCCAGGTGGCTGAGACAGACAAGAAGAGGTTTGCTGCGGCCTGCTGTCACCGGTCTTATTCCTCGCCAGAAGCACCAGGGCAGACCTGGGCATGAGGCTCATCCAGCCGGACGGATCGGAGGCAGAAATGTGCGGCAATGGCATCCGTTGCCTGGCCAAGTATGCCTGGGATGGGGGATATGTGGGCGACCAGTTCGATGTGGAGACGCTGGCAGGGATAATCCCCGTGCAGGTCAGGGAAGGGGAGGGCTCTTTCTGGGCCAAGGTGAATATGGGCCAGCCCAGATTCGACCGGCCTGCAATCCCCGCCTGCGGCTCGGGCGATCTTCTCCAAGAGAGAATTGAGGAACTATGCGTCTCTGCGGTCAATACCGGCGTTCCCCATGCCGTGGTCTTTGTGGATGATCTGGATTTCGATATCATGAAGCTGGCTCCTTCCATCAGACATAGCAGCCTTTTCCCAGAGGGCGCCAATGTCAACTTCGTCAAGCTCGGCCAGCATTTGGAGATCAGAACCTTTGAGAGAGGAGTGGAGGGGGAGACACTCTCCTGTGGCACGGGCTCGGTAGCTGCCGCCAGCATAGCCCGCCGACTGGGAATGGCGGGAGATGAGGTTGTAGTCCAGACCAGGGGCGGCCCATTGATCATCAGCTTCGAGGCGGGCAGCGCATTTATGGAGGGGCCGGCGGTCACTGTCTGCTCCGGTGAGCTGTCCCAGGAATACCTGTGGAACCTGTATTCTGAGGCCTGATAATGTCCAAGATGCCCATAGAGAAATCAAAAGCAGCATCCATCCAGAGGATGGCCGTCTTAATGGCTTTCCTGGCCTTGAGCTGCACCATCATCTTTCCGGCGGCAGCAGAGCACTATGTGATGGAGATCGGCAGCAAAAGCAATCCCAATGCCCATCTTTTCGCCTATGACCAAAAGTTCCGGGAGAGCACCAGGCTCCAGAATGCGCCCATGAAGATGGTTGCATCCAAGGAGTTCACCGATGCCACCCGCCTCTCCACCCGCATGGATCTCAAGATGGAGCCCAATCTCACCCAGATGAACATAGACGCGGATTTCATAGGCATCGGACGCATAGATTACCTGGTGTACAACCCGGAGTCCGATGTCGCGGCAGGACAGGTGAAAGAAAGAGATGTGATGTCTCGCATCAATCACATGTTCGTGGGCAACTTCTCCATAGAAGAGCAGATCCTGGTGGCCAAGGGCCATATGTGCGAGGATGGATATCTGCCCTGTGCTTGAAGGCACAA
>NOLC01000135.1:5402-8698 GCA_002256595.1 Methanosaeta sp. NSP1
ATGTAGTATTGAACCATCAAAACCAATCCGGCCGCCGCCAAAATAGCCATAACGATCATCAGGGCCAGAGGAGCGCTCTTGCGGTAGTAATTGACCTCGATATAGGGGATTTGGGTGGTGTTGTTCCAGGTCATAATGCTCCCTGAATCAGCATCCTGGAAAATGTCTGGCTCCGGCCGGGCTATGCCCAGGCTGCGAATCCCGGTGGAATAGCCAGGCGGCAGGATTATGCGCACCGGCCCGGCATGGCGGATGGGAAGCACGAACTGCTGGCCCTGCCGGGATAAGCTGTAGACCAGAGTTCCCCTGACAGGCTCCTCAAACGCCAGCCTGTAGATATGATCGCCTCTTCGGAATTGATAGCTGCTGTTGAAGCTGATGTTATTGCCGCTCTCATCCAGCAGGGTCATATTCTCCGCCTCGCCGAATAGGGTTAGATTGACCCGGCTCCCGTTTACAGGCAGGATGACCTGCAGCTCATGTTCAGAGAGAATATAGGTTGTGCCATTAAAATATGCGGCAGATCCATCCGTGCCAGGTCCATTGCTCTCAGGCTGGGCGCAGGAGGCAATAGCCATGCCTGCCAGCAAGGCTGATAAGACCAGTCCGGCTTTGAGGAAATGGTTGGACATCAATTTAGAATACTGACCGGGCTGCTTTATCAAGGACGCGCCTGCTGCCTGAGCAAAGGCTTATCTTGAAAAAGGATGACGGAAGTACTGTGCCATCCGATGCGTCCCCAATATCCGCGCCCATCCGGTCGAAGGTGAAGGCATTTCTGATCGATCTGGACGGAGTTCTTTATGTCGGCTCCCACCCTATTCCCGGGGCCAGAGAATGCCTGGAGCGCATGGATGACCTGGGATACGGATACAGATTCGTCTCCAATTCCACCCGACGATGCCGAGCCTCGGTGGCAGAGCGTCTGGATGGCCTGGGATATGCCATTCCCTCCCGGCTGATATTCACCCCGCCTCTTGCCGCTATCGAGCAGATGAAGAGGCAGGGGAAAAAGAGCTGCTACTTGCTTACCACCAGCGATGTGCGCCGGGACTTCCAGCAGGCAGGCATCAGCATAGTTGAGGATGGTGCTGAGTGCGTGGTGGTGGGCGATGCGGCAGAGGGCTTTACCTTTGAGAAACTCAACCAGGCCCTCCGCCTTATCCTTGATGGAGCGGATATTCTGGCCCTGGAGATGGACCGGTACTGGATGCAGCCAGAGGGATTGGTCCTCTCTGCCGGCCCCTTCGTGGCTCTTCTGGAGTATGCCACGGGAAAGAAGGCGGCTCTGATGGGAAAGCCCTCCCGGCAGTTCTTCCAGATGGCTCTGGACGACCTCGGGCTAAAGCCGAGCCAGGCGGCTATGATCGGAGATGATATCTATACCGATGTGCATGGAGCCCAGGAGATGGGCATGCAGGGCATTTTGGTCCGGACCGGAAAGTACAGAGAGGACCGGGCAAAGCGGTCCGGAGTGCGGCCGGATATGGTGTGCCAGTCGCTGGCCTCTCTTGTCCATCGCCTTTAGGCTTATCCTCCGCCGGCCCCAATCCTTCTCTCCGGGCATAAGTGTTAATTAACTGCATAGAGCAAAGAGATCTTCTGCTTCAGGATCAATCCTCCTGGGATATCCTGGAGAAAAGGAGAGAGGAGGCTGAATTTGAAGCGATTTGATTCCATGCTGGAAAAGGACATCTCCGGCTATTCAGGCAAATTTTCCCGGCTCATTGTCCATGCTCCAGCGCTCTACAGGATGATGACCAGGCTTTTGGACGATCGTGATCTTCCCAGGCAGTTGTCGCCCCTGGTCATAGCGGCCATTGCCTATTTCATTCTTCCCGAGGACATCATACCTGAGGAGAGATACGGGCCGTGCGGATATGTGGACGATATCTACCTCTGCGCTTTTGTGGCCAACGAGGTGATGAAGCAATCTGGCTCTACAGATTTATTGAGCCGGAATTGGGATGGGGATGTGCCTGTAGACCAGCTCATAAAGGAGATACTGGTTCGGGAGAAAGAGCTGATCGGAGAGCAGAAGGACCGCATAATGCAATACATAGGCTACGATCAACTGGGAGTCTCTCCATCCGATAGCATAGACTAGAACCGTGGCCAGGCTCTTTTCCGGCCCTGCCTCTCTGGATATAGGCCTCTATTGACCTGCTCTGACGGGCCGGTAGGGCCTACGTTTCTGCTTGCCGCAGGAAAGACAGGTGGCGGTGAGAATCCCCTGTCGCAGCCTCACCCTCACCTTTTCCGGGGCAAGATAACTGCCGCAGTGCGGACAAAACAGATGCTTTAGCCCCGAGGGCATCCTCACCCTTGTACGGGTGCTGATTCTTCGGGCGATCTGAACATATCGGTCGCTTCGCTCTGGATTATGCAGATGGGCTGCATCCGCCAGGAGGAATAATCTCTCCATTCTCTCCCAGGCCAGATCTCTGGCTTTGTGGCTGTCTTTTCTTCTTCTCACTGCCTGGTGATGAAGGAAGATGGGATATTAAAACCATCGGCCTCCGAAAACCTTTTTCTAGATGATAAAAGGACCTTTATGCCAATGTCCGACAAATCCCTTCCCTTCAAGATCACTCCAGAAATGGAAGAGTATATCCGGGCCCGATCCACTGATCTGCGGGTGGCCACCACCTGCGAGGGGCCGCTGCTCTTCTCCGTCCGCATCAGTCCCCCCAAGCCAACCGACCGGATAATCACCGTAGGAGGGCGCAAGATCTATGTTTCTGCGGTTCAGGCTCCCCACATCAAAGCCATTGATGCCAGCATGCTCCCACGCTGCGCACTGGAGAAGAAGAGGAAATGATGGCTGCAAGGCAATTTTCTGAAGCAGCATCAGTATAGCCCAGAAAGGACAAAGCCAAATATTCTGGAGAGCTCGGGGTTTGACAAAGAGCAATAATCTGGAAAAGCGGCTCGATTTCCTGGCCCATGAGACCATAGGCGTGATAGGCTGCGGTCACCTGGGAAAAACCATAGCTTCAGAGCTTGTCCGCCGCGGATTTCCTGCCCACTGCCTTATGCTCTCCCGCGGCAGGAGCCATGGATCTCTGCAAGGCATACTTGATGAGAGACTGGAAGGCTGTCTGTCGGACAACCAGGAGATCTGCCGGAAAAGCAGCATCATCTTCATCTGCATCCGTCCCCAGTCTCTGCCGGATCTGAGAGGTCTGGCCTTCCCCGAAGATGCCCTGGTTGTCTCCTGCATGGCAGGAGTATCTTTGCAGGCTATAAGAGGCCTCCTGGAAGTTGATGCGGTGAGGATGATGCCCAGCGGCCCG
>NOLC01000204.1 GCA_002256595.1 Methanosaeta sp. NSP1
CAAAAGGTGGCGGCCGGGCGGCCATACTCACCGGGGGCGACCCCTCCATCTTCTCCTCTGGCTGGAGAATACTTGACCGGGCGACCAGCCCCGTGCATATCTCTCCTGGAGTGAGCGCCTTTTCCAGCGTAGCCGCCCTGGCCGGGGCGCCGCTGGTGGGCGACTTCGCCCTGCTCCCCTCTGGCCGGGATCCGGCCAGAGCTTGTCACCTGGCCAATTCCGGATTTGCGGTGGTGGTCTACAATCTCAGAGGAGAGGAGATAGCCCCCATTCTGGAGCATATCAGCCCGGATCTGCCCGTAGTTTTGGCCCGGGATGTGGACCGGGAGGAAGAGAGTGCCATGATCCTCACCGCCGGGGATCTGCTGGCCGCCCGGCCCTTTGGGTTCCGGTTCACCCTGATCCTGGCCTCCCACAGCTCCTATATCAGGGACGGGAGGATAATCACCAGGAGAGGATACGAGAATAAGTACAGCTATTAGAAAGGATGAGAACTGAATGACCATGACCAAAGACATAATGGAAGGTTATACGGATATCGGGGCCGTTACCCCAGAAGCCATGGAGATCAGCAAAAAGAGCCGGAGGCTCATCTCCCAGATGGTTGGAGACCGCGACCTGCAGGACCGCATCAAGCAGAGGTGCGTCATAGCCACCGGAGATCCGAGCCTGGCCGATATCATCAGGTTTCATGACCATCCCGAGCAGGCCGGGCTGGAGGCCCTCCAGGAGCACGCCCCCATCTTTGTGGACATCAGAATGGTGGAGGCGGGAGTCCTGAAGACAGGCCACAGCAGCCCCATCCTGGCCATAATTGGCCAGGGGGACGAGATTGCCGAGAAAATGGGGATCACCCGCACCTCAGCCGGGATCATGGCTCTGCAAGAGAGGCTGGGCGGCTCCATAGTGGTGATTGGAAATGCACCCTCAGCTCTCCTCACCCTATGCCAGCTCATAGAAGAAGAAAAGGTCCTTCCCAAGATGGTGATTGGAGTTCCCGTGGGCTTCGTCAACGCCGCCGAGAGCAAGGAGCGTCTGAGAGGATTGCCCGTTCCCTCCATCACCACTGAAGGAACTCGCGGCGGAACGCCAATAGCCGTTGCGGCCATAAATGAGATCATAAACACCTATGCCCGAGAGAAGATCTGAAGCAGTCACGGATTCAGACCAAAAACCGGTCAAAGCATCACATCCAGCCGTGGGCTCTTATCCGATGGACAGCTCTTATCCGATCAAGAACTCAGATCAGGTCATAAACTCAGATCAGGTCTCAGACTCGCATCCATCCTTTGACTCAGCTAAAGATCCAGGCCTGGATTCTGATCTGGCCATAAGCTCTGAGACAGATCCGGTCACAGGTTTTTCCATTCCCGCCTCCTGGCTGCTTCTCTGCCATGATCCGGAGGCTAGAGAGAAGATCAAGAGCGGCAGATGGGTGATCCTCTCCAGCGGGCTGCTCTGCCGACGGGGGCTGACCACAGGAACCACCGCTGCCGCAGCCTGCAAGGGAGCTGTGCTCTCCCTGAAGGGGCTGGTGAAAAGCATCGAGGTCGCAACTCCGGTCGGGATCCCCGTCACTCTGCCGGTGGTGGCCGATAAAGGCTTCTGCCTGGCGGTTAAAGACGGCGGGGACCATAAATTCGATGTCACTGCCGGCCTTGAGATCGCCGCATCGGCCCTCCCGGCGGAAGAGACGGCTCTTGTGCCCGGAAAAGGCATTGGCAAGATCGCCGGCCGAGGCCTGTGCGACGAGGTGGGCAGGCCGGCCATAAGCCCCGCCGCCCGAAAGCAGATCATGACGGCCATCTCCCAGGCTCTAAAGCAGACGGACCTGTCCGGGGCTAGGGTCGAGCTGTCTGTGCCCAGAGGCGAGGAGATCGCCGGACAGACCCTCAATCCCCGTCTGGGCATAGTGGGAGGCATATCCATACTGGGCTCGACCGGATTTGTGGAGCCCTGGAACGACCACTTCATCGGGGACCGAGCCCTGGAACTCAAAGAGGCCAGAAGGGTGGTCGCCACCACGGGAAGAATGGGCTTGAAGATGAGCCGCATCCTCTTTCCGGATCATAAGGCAGTGCTCATAGGAAGCCAGTTGGGCCGCCTGGACTTCGGCCAGGATCAGGAGAGCATCCTCTGCGGCCTGCCCGCACTGATCCTGAAATGGGCCTGGCCGCAGCTCCTGGAGCATACCGGCTACAAAACAGTGGCGGAAATGGTAGAGAGAGAGCCGCAGCACAAGAATATCGCCCGAGCACTGCATATGGCCAAAGAAAAGCTGCCCAAGACCCGCATAGTTCTCCTGGGCCGGGACGGAAGCATACTGGCCGATGTGCTGTAGGGTATAACCGGCCCATGTGCCGCAAAATAAAACTTCATGCTGAAGTCATATCTATAGGAAAAAAGGTCTTAGCTGGTAGGAGGCGGAGAGGAGAATGATCATCGTAGGCGTGGGGGCCGGCCCTCAGATGCTCACGGAGCAGGCTGCAAGGGCTGTGGCCCGGGCCAGGCTGATCTACGGATCAAAGAGGGCTATCGATCTGGTCCGCCGGCACATCGATGCTGATTGCGCCGTAAGGATCATCGAGGACTATAAGATGCTGCATCATCTGCCGGATGATGCTGTGGTCTTGAGCACGGGCGATCCCATGCTCTCCGGCCTGGGGTACCTGAAGGGCGAGGTGATTCCCGGCATATCCAGCCTGCAGGTAGGCTGCGCCCGACTCAAGATCAGTGAGCTTTTGGTGGTTCCCATCACCGTGCATGGGAGAAGGCTGGATCCCGAAGCCATAGCCTTTGAGCTGCAACGGGGAAAGACCGTCTTTCTGCTCACGGATGAGGAGACCGATCTGCAGTCTCTGTGCAGCTTTCTGGAATCACGCGGGCTGCACCGGATGATTGCCGCCCTATCAAACCTGGGCTATGAGCAGGAGAAAATTGAGCTTTCTGATACATCATCTCCCCCAACCCTCTCCGAGCTCTCCTGCCTTTTCATCGGAGACTTTTAAGGACTGCAAACCTTGCAGGGAAGATAGCCCTCGCTCCTTGCCTCCTCAAGGCCAGAGAAGCTGACCAGGTTTTCAGGCTTGATCTTCTGAGCATAACGGCAGTCTGGACGATGATACTTCTTGGATGTGATGCTTCCCACCAAGGCATCCTCCTGCGATGAAACCCTATCCAAATCATCGCTGGCCTGATATCCAAAAAAGAGAGCTCTTGATCCCGTCTCTGAAGAAAAGGTCTCCCGGCTGCCCTCCCCTATGCCGCCATTTTTAATCTGGCTCTTCTCCTCCATCTCTTTCATTCTCCTCCCTTTTATTCTCCTCAATCATCCGCCAGAAAGCCGCTTCCTCGGCTGGAGACCATCCCTTTGGCCCGCTTCCGGACTGCTTTAGGCTGACCTTCCTCATCCCCTCGGCTATGACCCCCTGAGGGCCTTCCACCCTCAGGAGACAATCGTACTCTCCTGATTCAAGCCTGCAGCTCTTGCAGATCTCAAATCCATACTCGCGGCTGGATTCGATCTGCATGAGCAGATATTTGGTGGTGAGAATTGGCCTTCTTTCTTTGCGAAGGCTGGCATTGAGCAGGACATAAGCCAGGTTGGCGGCACCGGGCAAGAGCAGATTGCCCTGCAATCGGAAAAGATCGCGGCTCAGTTCCACATCATAATCCATCTGCAATATGGAATCCACAGGCTGATCCGAAAGAGCCGAGGGGGGCTGCTGGCTGGGAATGGCAGCCTTTTCCAGGCAGCCGGATATGCATAAAAGTGCCAGAGAAAAGGCGAATAAGATCCGGAAGATGCTTGATTTATCGCATTTCTTGATCAGCATACCATAACCCCATTGTTTCCAGTGGAGAATAGAGCCGCCTCGGTTTTTCAATTGGGAGATCGACAGAAAGAATGGCGGCAGAAGATCACTCTTGCAGGGACCTCAAAACCCTCAACAATGCATCCAGGCAGTCCAGGAGCCGCTCTAGCTTATCCAGGTCCTGCTCAGCTCTCAATGAGTCGGTCAGCTCCCGCAAGCGGAGCAGCAGGACGGACCGAAGATTGTCCTTGACAGAGCCAAGCAGCACATCATCTTGAATAGAGTGATCTGACTGATCTCTCCCCATGGATCGGTCCGATTGATCCTCTGCCACGCTATGACCTGGATGATCCTCTTCCATGGCAGAACCTGGGCTCTTCTTCTGCATTTGAGGCGGTTGTTCGCGACAGGGATCTGGCGTTCTCTCATCTTTGCCCCAGCCGGCTTCAGTCGCCGGTACTCTCATTGTAGAGAGAGGCTCTTCCTGGAAAGAGCAGACAGGACAGACTATGTCACCTTGACAGCGAAATAGGGGGGCGCCACAATCGTGATGAGATGCCAGCATGGTGCATCCCTTTTCCAAAAGCCTGGTTATCTTGGCCAAAACCTCATCTTCATTCATGAGCCATCACCTGCCACCATATATGTTTAAATACAACCACCATATCATCTCAGACCATACAATTAGCATACATCGACATTAAATCTTTTTCCTGGGAGATAAGCGGTGGTTATATGGCAGCAGAAAACGTCCTTAAGCAATGCATTGAGGTATTAGAGCGCATCATGAGCGATGATGCGGTACCAAGAAACATCAGGCGCTCTGCAGAGAGCGCGAAGTCGATTCTCATGGATCAAAGTGTGAGCGAGGCTGTGAAAGCGGCTTCTGCTATATCTATATTGGATGAGATAAGCAACGATCCCAATATTCCTCTGCATACCAGAACTTTGATCTGGAATGTGGCCAGCCAGCTTGAGACTGTGCCGGTGGGATAATTTCTTCATTTATCCTGCAGTTCGCTGTTTATGACCTGACCTCTTATCCGACATCCGGCCAGGCCATAATATCTGGTGAGTGGCCTATTCTTATGAAAAAATCGCCCTGGTAAAATCGAAATCTCCAGACACTATGAACAGGGTGAAACACGAATTCTGCCGACACGTTGCCTGTGAAAAAGGAGATTAAAATATCAGATGCTGACTTCAGGCTGATTAAAGGGGCCTATATGCTTTGCATCTGACCAGTTTGCTAACAAAGACTTATTCTCTTTATCTTCTTCGCCTGTCAGTATCAGTGACTTGACCTCTTTGGAAGGCAACTATAGTGCTCAACCTAAGACGTAATATTCATTTGGCCGATAGGTCGATATCTAAGGATCGATTATTAAAGTCGATTTTTGGTGCAGCACTATAGATTCAATCTGCAGCAGGTCAGAATGGAGAATGAATTTGGATAAAGTATCTATGTTATCATTGCATTTTATATAATTTTACATGCTTAACTCCACATGGATTATAGCTACTGAATGTCCAATTTATATTTTTTTGATAA
>NOLC01000085.1 GCA_002256595.1 Methanosaeta sp. NSP1
ATAGGTTTTTCTTAAACGGCCAGGCAATGACCGATTGGAATGCAGACAATACCTGGATCTGGACCCCGGCAGAGGATGGGAACTATTTGATCCGCATTGAGCTCAGGGACGGAAAACATGCCGGGCCTCATGAATCGGATGACAAATGGTCTTATGAGTTCGAGATCAATGCCGCTGCATCAGAACCGGCCCCAGAGAGCCAGTCTATATCGTGGGATAGGCCATACGGAGGCCAAGGCCATGATTGGGGCGAGTCGGTAGAGCAGACGGCAGATGGTGGGTATATCATCACCGGCACCACCGACCGGAGCGCCTCATCCGGGGAGGGAAAGGGAGATGTATGGCTCTTTAAGGCCGACGATAACGGGTCCATGCTCTGGGAGAAAACCTTCGGAGGACCGGAATGGGATGACGGCTACTGCGTCCAGCAGACCATAGACGCCGGATATATCATCACCGGCTCCCGCGGCGGAGATCTCTGGCTTATTAAGACGGACGAAAACGGGACCAAGATCTGGGATAGGATCTTCGGAGGGCCCAGAGAGGACTGGGGCGAATCGGTTCAGCAGACCGGGGATGGAGGATATATCATCGCCGGCGTCACCGACAGGATAAGCTCCTCTGTGTCCGGCAGCGGAGACCTCTGGCTGATCAGGACAGACAAAAACGGCACCAAAATCTGGGACAGAGTCCTGGGAGAGTCGGGAGCTGATTGGGGCAGATCGGTGCAGCAGACAGCAGACGGAGGCTATATCGTCACCGGTCTCCTGGATGATAGTGACCTCTGGCTGATAAAAATGGATGAGAACGGCACCCGGCTCTGGGAGAAGACATTTGCCGGCACAGGGCGGGCGGAAGGCTACGCTGTCCAGCAGATCCCTCAGGGAGGCTATGTCATCGCAGGGGCAACAGCATCTCTTTCCGGCAACCTCAATGAGGATCTATGGCTGATCAAAACCGACGAAAACGGCAAAAAACTCTGGGATAAGACCTACGGAGGGTCGGAGAGGGATTGGGGTGAATCTGTCCAGCAGACAGACGATGGAGGATTTATCATCGCCGGCATCACCTACTCCTCCGGCAGAGGCAGCGGGGATCTCTGGCTGGTCAGGACCGATAAAAACGGCACCATGCTCTGGGATAAGGCCTACGGAGGGGCGAACAGGGATTGGGGCCAATCGGTCCGACAGACTGATGATAGCGGCTACATAATTGCAGGCCGCACGGAATCATATGGCTCAGGCTATGAGGGCTATGAAGACTTATGGCTGATAAAGACCGATGAAAAAGGCGACATTCCAGAAGAAGAGAAAAACTAGATGACGAGAAGAGGATGTGAGCATGCCATTGTTCCCGCTCCCATCCCGCCTATCTTCAGAGGCCTGGACCGTGGCTTGGGTTCAGGCCAGGTTTCTCTGAGATCTGGGAGCCAGCCGACTTTAATGCTTTGCTCTATTCTTTGACGCTGTTAGAGATATCAGAAAATCTTTTTTTAATGGGCTCCTGCGTGGGATGCGCAGAAGATCATGAGGCCGGCGGGAGCGAGGGAGCGGGATTAGATCTGAAGCAGACGTAGAAAAATAGCTTAAAATAGTTTTATTTGATTCGAATACCCCGCTGCTCTTCTTAGGGGATAAATGCATGAGATCCAATATAGGATTGATCGGCTAACTTGCGGTCAATTTGGGCATATGATCTGAATAGACGTATTACTAAATCCTATTTTAGATAACTTTTTATAATCGAATAGCATTTGGGTCATAGGTGAGACTATGCATATTCCTGATGGCTATTTAGGGCCATACACTTATATCGCAATGTGGATCATAATGATCCCCATCTGGTATTATGCAGGAAGGAAGCTCAGCTCAGAGCTGAAGTCCAGGCAGGTTCCCCTTCTGGCGCTGGCAGCTGCCTTTTCCTTTGTGATTATGATGTTCAATCTTCCCCTGCCAGGGGGCAGCGTAGGCCACGCCACGGGTGCAGCTATAATCGGCATTATTCTAGGACCTTGGGCAGGAGTGATTGCTATGACTGTCGCACTCGCCCTCCAGGCACTCATGTTCGGCGACGGAGGAATTTGGACCTTTGCTGCCAATTGCTTTAACATGGCAGTGGTTATGCCTTTTAGCGGCTACTATATTTATAAATACATCAGCGGTAAGGCTCCACTCACATCATCTCGACGGGCGGTCAGCGCGGCTATAGCCGGTTATATCTCCTTGGTCCTGGCGGCAGCCTCCACCGGATTCATGTTCGGAATTCAGCCCTTGCTTCATCAGAGCGCGGAGGGAATTCCCCTCTACATGCCCTATGGCTTGAATATTGCTCTTCCGGCTATGCTCCTGCAGCATATATTTGGATACAGCATTCTGGAGGCAGTAATAACCGCATTGATCTTTGGTTACATCCAGAAGACCGATGCGTCTCTGCTTTACGGAGAAAAGATCATAGCAGTAGACCGCAATAGCGGGAAATCAGCTCCAGCTTGAGGGAATGAATTATGGATAAGACAGTGAAAAATTTAGCCTTCGGCCTTTTGGTTCTGGTAGTTCTTACTCCGCTGGGCCTTTTAGCAGTGGGAGAGACATTTGGCGAATGGTCGAATGAAGAGATCATGGAAAAGCTGGGCTTTGTGCCCCCCGGCCTGGAAAGCCACTCCGACTCCTGGAGCGCACCGCTACCCGATTACGCTCTCCCGGGGAGCGAGGAGTCCATGACCATGTCTGCCGCCGCTTACATTCTATCCGCAATCATTGGAGTGGTGATATGCGCTGGTTTGCTCTATATCATAGGAAAGAAGGTGGCTAAAAACTAGCGCCATCTTTTTATTTATCCCCTTTTTCTGATTGGGAAACCCATTGCATATTAATACCCGATCCTTGTGGCTCGAAGAAAGGTGACAACAAGCAGAATGGTGAGGAGAAGATAAAGGAGAAAGATGATACCGGACTGGATGAATAATGTGGATCTGCAACCAGGTCATTTCTCTGCCGGGCGACATGGCAAGAAGGGTTTCATAGGAAAAACCATTGAGGGAATTCTGGGCTTTTTGGAGGAGGCATTCCTGTCAGAGAGCTATTCCAAGAGACCCGGGCTTATGCAGAGCCTTGACCCGAGGGTCAAGCTGCTTTCCATCCTAGCAGTTGTTTTTGCCGCCAGCATGATCAGTGACCTGAAAGTGCTGGTCGCTATCTATCTATTGACCCTGTTGATAACATATCTCAGCAAAATTGGAGTAGGTTTTTTCATCAAAAGAGTCTGGCTCTTCATTCCCATATTCGCCGGGATCATCGCCATTCCCATGATATTCAATGTCTTCTTGCCCGGCGATCCCCTCTACACCATAATCCACCTGGGAGCTGGGGCACACCTGGGCCCCTTCTCCTTGCCTGAGAGCATCTTCATTACCAAACAGGGCACCATGGCAGCGGTGATCTTCACCATGCGCGTGGCAACCTGTGTCTCTGCTGTAGTTCTGCTCTTTCTTACCACGCCCCAGCAGATCCTCTTTAAATCCCTGCGCACAGTGGGAGTTCCCAAGATCTATGTCCTCACCCTGCAGATGACCTATAGGTATATCTTCCTGCTCATGGAGCAGGTGCGGGAGATGTATATCGCCAAGAAAGCCAGAACTATAAAATCCAGAGGATTGATAGACGATCAGAAGTGGGTGGGTGGACGCATCGGGTATACGCTCATCAGATCGCTCTCTATGAGCGAGAAGGTGCACATGGCCATGCTCTCCCGTGGCTTTAGCGGGGAGGTTCATATCATGCAGGAGTTCAAGATGAGCCAGAGAGATTATCTGGCAGGGGCTGCGGCGATATCCATAAGTCTGGTTCTGGTGCTGATCTCCCAAGATATTATTCGGGTATAAAGATGGAAGCTACAATGGCGACGATATTTGACTTGAGAAATGTTTCTTACTCTTATGTGGGAAAGATCGATGCTCTAAAGGATATCACCTTGAAGATAGACCAGGGAGAGCAGGTCAGCATCATCGGCTCCAACGGCAGCGGGAAATCAACTCTGCTGGCCATACTTGACGCTCTGGTCTATCCCTCCTCGGGAGAGTTTTATGCCTTTGGCAATCTGATAAGCGAAGATGCATTTGACTCCATATCCGACAGCGAATTCAGGTCGTATTTCCGGACAAAGGTGGGATTCGTCTTTCAAAATTCGGATATTCAGCTCTTCTCTCCCACGGTCTATGAGGAGATCGCCTTTGGTCCATTGCAGCTTGACCTTCCTGTAGATGAGGTAAAATCCAGGGTGGAAGACGTCCTGGAGATGATGGAGATAGGAAAGCTGCGGGATAGATCGCCTCACACTCTTTCCGGTGGGGAGAAGAAGAAGGTGAGCATAGCTACAGTCCTGGTCAACAATCCCGATGTGCTCTTGCTGGACGAGCCTTCTGCGGGCCTTGATCCCAGAACTCAGCTCTGGCTGATCGAGTTACTCCAGGAATTAGGCCGGGCCGGCAAGACGGTGGTTACCGCTACTCACGACCTTGAGATTATAGATCATATCAGCAACAGGTCTATCGTCATGGGGGAGGACCATCGGATCAAGATGGATCGGGATTCAAAGAGCATTCTATCCGACTACGAGCTGCTCCTCTCTTCCAATCTGGTGCATGAGCACACCCATCTGCACGGCAAGCTGGTGCACGAGCATATTCATGCTCACGGACAGGAACATGAGTCTCACGGACATGCCCATATCGGCGGCCAGCATAACCACGATTCCGTCGAGAAATAAGATCGGGTCAGGAGTAACTCGCGAGGCGGGGGCATCTTCAGATGGCCAGGATCTGAGGAGCTGTCCGCAAGAGACCTGAAGCTTTCAGCAATACCGGCAAATCCAGTTTGGATTGGAAAATGATAAGGCCACAGCCAGGCCGCGCTTGATCTGCATCATCTCCTCAGGCGCGAGAACAGTGGTCCCTGTGGCCAGAAGCTGATCATGGGAATCGACAACCAGCACCTCTTCCCCGGCTCTGATATCGGGGTCTACCTCCAAAACGTGCTTGGCGAAGAGGTTACCGCCTTTGGCAACGAAGGGCGCCGCATCATCCAAAGAGACCACACGAAGACGCGGACGGGGCAGAAAAGCATGCAGCCTTCTGGCACCGAGCATGCTCAGAGTCAGCAGGTTGTCGCTGGCCCGCACAGTGGCGATCCTCTCCTTTTCCGCGTATAGATAGCGAAGGCGTCGGGTCTTGGAGAGGCTGTAGGTGGTTTCATCTGGAAAGAGAGCCTCTCCTGCGCCCCGGCCAAACTGATAATCGGCAATGATCCTGGCTCGCTTTAGCATCCCTTCAATCCTCTATTCGGGCCGATATAGAGTTATGGGTTTCTCGACGGGGATCAAACTTGAATGAACCATCACCATAACCTATTTTGCCCTCCTCATTGCATCTCCTCCCATCCTGTTGAGATTAATTGCAATATCGGTGATTTAATTGAAATCCCTTAGCGAGCAAGACCCCGAAGTATATGCTGCAATCCAGAATGAACTGGAGCGGCAGCGCAATAACATCATTCTGATCGCCTCTGAGAACTTCGCCAGTAGAGCGGTTATGGAGGCCCAGGGCTGCGTCATGACCAACAAGTATGCGGAAGGCTATCCCGGCAAACGCTACTACCGAGGCACGGCCAATGTGGACCGGGCCGAGGTGTTGGCGCAAGAGAGGTGCAAGAAGCTCTTTGTTGGCGCCGAGCATGTAAACGTCCAACCGGTCAGCGGGGCCGCCTACTTTGCAGTGCTCAAGCACGGCGACACCATCATGGGCATGAACCTGGCCCACGGCGGGCACCTCTCCCACGGCAGCCCGGTCAACTTCTCGGGCAAGATGTACAAGATCGTGCCCTATAGCGTCTCCCAGGAGACGGAGAGGCTGGACTACTCAGAGATGGCAGCTATCGCCAGAAAGAATAAGCCCCAGCTCATTGTGGTGGGCGCTTCCAGCTATCCCAGAACCATAGACTTCAAGGTCGTCCGGGAGATCGCCGATGAGGTGGGGGCCAAGGTCATGGCCGACATCGCCCATATCGCAGGGCTATGTGCCGTGGGGGCTCATCCCTCGCCCGTGCCGTACTCGGACATTGTGACCACCACCACTCACAAGACCCTGCGCGGGCCGAGAGGGGCTCTGATCATCTGCAAAGATGAGCTGGCGGCAGCCATTGACCGCTCCGTCTTCCCCGGCACCCAGGGCGGCCCATTCATGCATGCCATTGCCGCCAAGGCGGTGGCTTTCCAGGAGGCTTTGACACCGGAATACAGGGAGTGCCAGTTCCAGACGGTCAGAAATGCCATTGCTATAGCGCAAAGGCTCCTGGATAACGGCTTCGATCTGGTCTCAGGGGGCACGGACAATCACCTCCTGCTGGTCAAGCTGATCAAGGAGGGGATAACCGGCAAGGAGGCAGACGAGACTCTGGAGCGGGCGGGCATAACTTTGAACAAGAACATGATACCCTTCGATCCGGCCACGCCTTTTGTCACCAGCGGCATACGAATCGGCACTCCGGCCATGACCACACGTGGTATGAAGGAGCCGGAGATGGTCCAGATAGCCGACCTGATCACTGCCGTCCTGCGCGATATCAAGAACGAGAAGACCATAGCTGGAGTTCGCAGCCAGGCCAGGGAGCTGTGCGGAAAGTTTCCGCTCTACCCGGATCTGGCCTGAAGAGATTTCTGATAGCGGATCTGACCTGATATGATAATCGATGGAAAAGCTCTTGCAGCCGGGGTTGAGACGGAGACGGCCCAGAGGGTAAAGAAGCTGGAGAGGAAGGGAATTGTCCCGGGTCTGGCCACGGTGCTGGTGGGAGAGAACCCGGCCTCCCAGATGTACATCCGGCTCAAGCATTCCGCCTGCACCAGGGTGGGCATTCGGTCCGAGAACGTTGTCTTGCCTCAAAACAGCTCGGAGGAGGACCTGATTGAGAAAATCATGGAACTGAACGGCCGGGCGGACATCAGCGGCATTCTCTTGCAGCTTCCCCTGCCAGATGGCCGTAGCCCCCGGAAGGCTATGATGAGCATCCTGCCGGAGAAGGATGTGGACGGATTTCATCCCGTGAATATGGGCGCACTGCTCCTGGGCGCGGAGAAGCTGGTTCCCTGCACGCCGCGGGGCATCATCTATGCCCTGGAAAAGATGGGACACAGGCTGGAGGGAGCAGAGGCGGTCATAGTGGGACACAGCAATGTGGTGGGCAAGCCCCTGGCGGCCATGCTTCTGAACCGAAATGCCACAGTGCAGGTCTGCCATGTCTTCACCAGGGATCTGGCCGAGCACACCAGAGATGCGGAGATTCTGGTTGTCGCTGCCGGGGTTCCTGGATTGATCAAGAAGGAAATGGTCCGGGAGGGTGCGGTGGTCTTCGATGTGGGAATCAACCGGGTGGGAGATAAGACTGTGGGCGACGTTGACTTCGAGGCGGTTAAAGAGGTGGCCTCGGCCATTACCCCGGTTCCGGGCGGAGTCGGGCCGCTCACAGTGGCCATGCTGCTGGACCAGACCGTCTCGGCGGCAGAAAACCAGGCCGCGCTGATCTGAAAATGGATTAACATGTCCCTGGTCATCGCCCTGGCGGTTAGCAGGCAGGCATTGATAGCAGCAGACAGGCGGGCCATTGTCTTTCTGGGAAGCTGCCGAAAGCTGGAGGAGGAGCTATATTCCGGACAGATCAAGTCCGACCTGGAGCTTGAAGCCAGGGCTGATGCCCTGGGTGCAGCCCTCCATATATCCGACAGCAGGGAGAAGGTCTGGAAGCGGGGGGATGTCCTGGTGGGCGAGGTCACGGAGCTGTCCGCCCTGTTGCAGCGGCGCAGAAGGATCTACCTGGCTCCCGGAGCCAGCCTTCAGGTGGAGATCAGGAGCGGTGAGGATGATGGCCTGGAGCCGGGGACCGTGGGCGGCGAGGCAGAGGCGGCGAGGCCAGGATAACAGCCTGGGGCGGTGTGGGGTGCACCATCTTCGGCAACCGCTTCACCCAGAAGCTGGCGGCAGAGGAGATCGCCCTGGCCGGGGCAAAGGTGGACCGGAGCCTGATAGAGCGCATTTTTCAGAAGGCGGGAGAGAGGACGGCATCGGTCAGCCGCCAGCATACCATCTTGAGCAGCAGCCTGATCAAGGCTGATGCCAGGGCCGATCTTCTGGCGGCACTGCAAGAGGACTGCAAGGAAAGCGGCTGGAGGCTATGCGGACCGCAGTGATCCTGGCAGGGGGAAGCAGCCGCCGCATGGGTGAAGAGAAGTCTCTCCTGCTCTTTGGAGGCAGGCCCCTCTTATGCTGGACGGTGGAAAGGCTCTGTTCTGCAGCGGATGAAATTGTTGTCGTGGCCAGGGATGAAGAGCACTCCTGGAGGCTAGAGAAGGTTTTATCCGGATTCCTCAGCGGCGGCATCAAGCCGGCTTTCACCTGGGACCGGCAGCCTGGATACGGGCCGGTGGCGGGAATTGCCGCCGGCATGGGACGGGGAAAGGGGGAGTTTGCCTTTGCCACGGCCTGCGACCTGCCTTTTTTAAGCCCCCGGGTGGTGGAATGGCTCTTTGAGACGGCAGAGCAGTATCCGGGCTGCGGAGGGGCGGTGCCTGTGCAGCCCAATGGCTTTTTCGAGCCGCTTCACTGTGTTTACCACAGAAGGAAGATGCAGGATGCCTGTGAGAAGGCTATGGCGGCTGGCGAGCGCAGAATTTACGCCCCGCTCCAACAGATAGGGATAAGGCATGTGGCAGTGGATCTTCTCCGGCCTCTGGACCGGGATCTTCTCACCTTCTTCAACCTGAACACCAGGGAGGACATGCAGAGGGCCGAGGCTCTGTGGCCGGAAAGCAGAGAAAAGCAGGGCTCCAAGCCCATATTAAAAAAGTCGATTTTATAGATATTCCCTGAGCACCAGATAGATGATATAGACAATCACTATGAAGAGCGCTATCCTGGCCAGCCACCAGAAGGTGTTCCACAGAACCAGGGCGGCCAGCAAGGCTAGCAGGATGAGGATCAGGTTCTTCTCCCGGCTCATGCCGGAGCGCGGCAGTTTAAAGTTTCCCCCGTGCATGCCTTGAAGCATCCACAATGTAGTATTAATCATTTTTCCCCAGATTCCCGGATTGCTCATGAGGCGGGAGCGTGAACCAAAAGCATTATACCTCCCCATTGATCTGGGATTGTCTGGTGAATTTGATTTGGATAAGCTTGAGCTGGTGATGAGAAACACAGAGGAGATAGTGACCGTAGACGAACTCAAGGGACTCTTAGACTTGCCCCGCCGGCCCAGGGCCTATGTGGGATACGAGACCAGCGGCAAGGTGCACCTGGGCCATATGCTCACAGCCAACAAGCTTCTGGACCTGCAGAAGGCGGGCTTTGACGTGGTGGTCCTGCTTGCGGACCTGCATGCCTTCCTCAACGAGAAGGGCTCTTTGGAAGAGGTGCGAAAGATTGCCGACTACAACCGGGACTGCTTCATGGCCCTGGGGCTGGACCCGGAAAGAACGGAGTTCGTTTATGGAACAGACTATCAGCTCAAGCCGGAGTATATGCTCAAGATCCTGCAGATGGCCAGGAACACCACCCTAAACCGGGCCCGCCGCAGCATGGACGAGGTCTCCAGGAATGCGGAGAACCCCATGGTCTCCCAGATGATCTATCCCCTGATGCAGGCTATAGACATCGCCGACCTGCACATCGATCTGGCCGTGGGCGGCATAGACCAGAGAAAGATCCACATGCTGGCCAGGGAGGAGCTGCCGCGCCTGGGGCTGCCCGCGCCGGTATGCATGCACACGCCGCTCATCCCCGGCCTGAACGGAGAGAAGATGTCTTCCTCCAAGGGCAACAACATAGCCGTGGACGAGCCGGCTGCGGATGTGGAGAAGAAGATCAAGAGCGCCTTTTGCCCCGCCAAAGAGGTGGAGAACAATCCGGTGCTGGCCATATGCAAGTACCATGTCTTCCCCAGGATTGAGGC
>NOLC01000206.1 GCA_002256595.1 Methanosaeta sp. NSP1
ACGCGCCAGCAAAGCAGGCCGAAGAGCATCTTGAAGGCGCAGAAGGGAAGGCCAATGGTCAGGGCCTGGAATGCGGCTGTGGTAAAGAAGCTCTCTTCAATTGCCTCTTTTGCCTCTCTTTTCTGCTCTGACATAGGCTCTGCCTCGATCTCTGCTGAGAGCTATCCTACCTTATATCCCGCCTTTTGAATTGCCTCTAGCAGATCCTTCCTGTCCAGCTTGCTGGTGTCATAGGTCGCATAAGCAGTCTTTGCCGCCAGATCTACCTTAGCCGAGGATACTCCATCCAGATTCATCAGAGCCGTCTCCACCGCCGCCTTGCATCCGCCGCAGGCCATGCCCAGGACCTTAAGTTGCACTTCCTCCATCTTGCTCTTCTCATCCATCTTCATCACATCCATCCTCATCACATCCCCAAGCGTATGTGCTTGGTCTCCATATAGGCCTCCAGCCCCCAGCGGCCCAGCTCCCGGCCCAAGCCGCTCTCCTTCCAGCCGCCGAAGGGTGCCTGAAGGTCCACCACGTTGTTGACATTGACCCCAATGCCCCCCGCCTCCAGCCCCTCTGCCATTCGCAGGGCGGTCTTGAGCTCGCTGGTGAAGAGATAGGCGGCCAGGCCGTAGGGGCTGTCGTTGGCCAGAGATAGAGCCTCCTCAAGGCCCCTGAACTTCATCACCGGTGCCACCGGTCCGAAGGTCTCCTCTCGCATCACTTTCATCTTATGGTCCGCCCGGCAGAGCACCGTGGGCAGGAAGAAGTATCCCCTCTCATAGGCCTCGCCCTCCGGCTCCCTGCCGCCGCATAGAAGCTCTGCTCCCCTCTCCAAAGCATCGGCCACATGCTCCTGGGTCTTATCCCTCTGCTCCCGGCTGAACATGGGGCCCAGATCCACATCCGAATCGAGGCCGTTGCCGATCTTAAGCCGCTGCGCCGCTCTCACCAGCTCATCGGTGAAGGCCTCGGCCACCTCGTCGGCTACGTAGATGCGGTTGACGCTGATGCAGATCTGGCCCATATTGGAAAAAGCCCTCTGGGCAGCAGATGCGGCGGCAGCTTTTATGTCCGCATCGGCGCAGACTATGAAGGGCGATTGGCCGCCCAGCTCCAGGGAGACTCTTTTTATGTGAGCAGCGGCTGCGGCCATGATCGACCGTCCTGTGGCCGTCTCTCCGGTGAATGCGATCTTGCCGGAGATGGGATTATCCACCAGCTCAGCCCCCACCTCGCCTCCCGGACCGTGCACCACATTGGCTGCGCCGGCGGGCAGGCCGGCTTGGCTCACCGCCCGGACGAACTCAGTAGCCGCCAGAGGCGCCTTGCTCGGCGGCTTGGCCACAAAGGTGCAGCCTGCTGCCAGGCACGGCGCCACCTTCCAGGCCAGCAGGTCCACGGGATAGTTCCAGGGGGTGATAAGCGCAGCAACGCCTATGGGCTGGCGCAAAACTATGCTCCGGCTGTGCGGGCCAGCCATCCACTGCCCATAGTTTCTCTTGCCCTCCTCGGCATAGTAGTCCAGCACATCTGCTGAGGACAGGACCTCTGCCCTGGCGAACTTGAGGGGCTTGCCCTGCTCCAGGGTGAGAA
The DNA here is from genome assembly GCA_002256595.1 of Methanosaeta sp. NSP1. Classification (GTDB taxonomy): domain Archaea; phylum Halobacteriota; class Methanosarcinia; order Methanotrichales; family Methanotrichaceae; genus Methanothrix. The sequence goes on from NOLC01000206.1 coordinate 1,585, forward strand.
GTCGGGCTATCTCCTCCGCCCTCTCCCGGACCCTAGCTGCCGCCTCGTGCAGGATCTCCGCCCGCTTCTGGCTGGAGGTGCCGGACCAGAGGGGAAAGGCTCTTCGGGCCGCCTGGAGAGCCAGCTGGGCATCCTGGCGCGTGCCCACGGCGACTTGCGCCACAGCCTCCTGGTTGGCCGGATTGTAGATGATGGCCGTCCTGCCGCGGCCCTCATCTGGAAGCAGGTCCCGGCCGTCGATGAGCATCTGGGATTGAAACATGAGATACAATTGTCCCAGGCGGCAGATAACCTTTGCTTTGGGAAGAGAGTGGTTTTAGGGCGGAAAAAGTATTTAGGCATGAATAGCCTGGCAGTTGCTGATGCAAGGGCAGGAAAATGGGGCGTGCTCTCTCTGAGTGAGGATCTCTGGGTCATATCCTTCATGGGACGGGATGAACCGGGAATGATCAGCAATATCCTGGAGGAGCCGGCCCGATGCAATGTGAATATCGTGGATATGGACCAGAGGGTGATGCAGGGGATATTCGTCATGTCTGTGGTTGCAGATTTCTCCAATTCTCGAATCAAAGCAGGAGAGCTGCACAATTGGCTGACGGAGATGGCTGGCAACCTGGGCATTCAGTTCAGCTTCCTGCCCCTGGGCCAGAATAGAGGCCGGCGCAGGTCCAGCAAGAGCCTCTATGTGGTCACCATCCTGGCCAGGGACCGGGTGGGAATCATACGCGATGTGGCACAGAGCGCTGCGGCCAACAAGATCAATATCGAGAGGGCTTCGGTCACCGCCCGGGGAGATCTCATCTCCATAGAGTTTCTCATGGATTTTGCCGACTGCGATGAAGAGGACTGCAAGGCCAGGCTGAAGAAGGAGTGCGAGCGGCTGGGACTGGATGTGGTGATCCAGGATCTGGGCCGCTCCAGGAAGGAGAAGCGGCTCATAGTCTTCGATATGGATATGACCATAGTCGACTTTGAGATCATCAACAAGCTGGCCGGATTTGCGGGAGTGGACGAGCAGGTGAAGGCCATCACCGAGAAAGCCATGAACGGGGAGATGGACTTCAAGGAGTCGCTGCGACAGAGGGTTCGCCTGCTCAAAGCAATGCCCTGCAGCACCCTGCAGGAGATAGCAGCCGACCTGCAGCTCACCCCAGGCTCGGAGGAGCTGCTGCATCATCTCAAGCAGGTGGGCTACAAGATTGCTCTTATCAGCGGCGGATTTACCTATTTTACCGATGTGCTCAAGCAGCGGCTGGGATTCGACTACGCCTTTGCCAATGAGCTGGAGATCAAAGATGGAGTTCTCACCGGCGAGATCAAGGGGGAGATCATAGACGCCGAGGCCAAGGGGCGCATCATCTATAAGCTGGCCGACCTGGAGAAGATCAGCCCGGACAGCATCGTGGCCGTGGGCGACGGGGCCAACGACTGCCTCATGATCAGAAATGCCGGCCTGGGAGTGGCCTTCAATGCCAAAGAGGTTTTAAAGAAGGTCTCCGACGGCTCGCTCTCAAGGGAGAATCTGCTGGGCCTGCTCAATGTGCTGGGGCTGGCGGAAGGAGAAAAAGAGAGCCACTAGAAGAGGGACTTGCCATGCTGCAATGATCTCTTTCATTGCCTCTCCTTCATAGCCTTCTCCATCTCCCGAGCCACCATCGCTCCAGCCATCCTCTTTTGAACCATCCCCGCCAGGGCCGCGG
>NOLC01000095.1 GCA_002256595.1 Methanosaeta sp. NSP1
GCCTCGGAGATGAGCTGGACCACCAGAGGGTTGTTGGAATAGACCAGATCGAACCGGGGAACCATGGACTGGAGGTGAGATACCCAGATTGAGTTCCACTGCACATCTTGCAGAGGGGTGACAACGCAGCGCTCCGAGAGAGAGCACTCCCTTAATGAGGCATAGATCATCTCCATCCTCTCTCCTCCGGTGAAGGGATTCTCAGTGGTGTGGCTATCCTGAGCGCTTCCAATTACGATCACAATCTCCTCCACCTCCTTGGCGATCTTCTCTATGACCGCCTGATGGCCGAGGTGATAGGGCTGGAAGCGCCCTATGTACAGTGCACGCATGACTTTTCCCATCACCTGGCTATGACCTGCTTTCCGATCAGCTTGATGGCGCTCTCTTTGTTGGGCCCGATGGGTGAGCCGACAACAATTTGGGTGACGCCGGTTGCGAGAAGCTCATCCACCCTCGCCCGGCAGTCTGCCGGTGCTCCGGAGACGGAGAAAGCCTCAGTCATACTGGCCGTCACAGCCTCCATGGCCGCCTTGAAGTCGTATTTGGCTATGGCATCGGAGATGGCTCGGGCCTGGTCCATGCCTATGCCGTGCCTCTCCAGGACATTCTCCGGGGAGCCGGCTACGATGAAGGCCACCACGATCTTGGAGGCGTTGACCGCTTTTGCCGGGTCCTTGTCCGCGCTGAAGCTGGCATAGGCCGAGATCTGGACATCCTCGGGCCTTCGGCCAGCCTTCTCCGCACCCTGGCGGATCACAGGCACAGCGAACTTGAAGTCCTCGGGATGGGAGGCGTTGATCAGAACTCCATCGGCTATGGCACCGGCCAGCTCCAGCATCTTGGGGCCCTGGGCCCCGATGTAGATGGGGATGTTTCCTGCTGCAAAGGACATTTGAGCCCCCTTGAATCCGGCCTGGTTGACCTGCTCGCGGGCCAGGAAGGCCCGGATGGCCTGGACCGACTCGCGCACCCTGGTCAGGGGTTTGTCCCAGTCTATTCCCATCTTGTCGAAGGTGGCCTTGTCTCCCGGACCGATGCCGAGAATGGCCCGACCTCCGGAAAGCTCATTGATGGAGGCTATGGACGAGGCGATGATGGCCGCATTTCTGGTGTAAGGGTTGGTCACCCCTGTGCCCAGTTTGATCCTGTTGGTCATCATGGAGAGGGCTGCCAGGGTGGTCCAGACATCGCGATTATTGTAATGATCTGTGATCCAGACATTGGAAAATCCGCTATCTTCTGCCAGCTTTGCCATATAGCCGATCTTGTAGACCGGCTCATCGGGTACGAACTCAATTCCAAACAATTATGATCTCCTCCATCTCCATGCGGTCATCCGGCTTTGAGGCCAAGAGCCCCGGCGGCAGCAATCCGGTCGACGGCAATTTTTGGAAAAGGCCATGTCTGCCATGAGTTATAAGAGGTTCGATCCCCAGGGCCTCGGCTTGCAGACAAGCGTCAGCCTTCTGCTCCGTTTTGAGGTGCCTGGCCGGTATCCGGCTGATGCAAATCCGGGGCCTTTGACGAAAGCTTTTTTGCCTTCCTGCTTTCCATCTTCTCTCCTCCGGCAGAAGAGAAAGAGGAGATTTATGTTTAAAACGGCAATTAAAAACGGCATATGCGGCGGCAATGTCCGCAGGGGGAGATAGCAAATGGCTTGCATCAAGGCTCTGGCTGTGGACATCGACGGCACCCTCAGCGACGAGAACCGGGTACTCTGCCCCAGAGCAGTCCAGGCTCTGCGCGGCCTGGATGTGCCTGTGGTGCTCAGCACCGGCAACACCCATTGCTTTACCAGGACGGTCTCAGTTCTCCTGGGAACGCCGCGCCTGCTCATATGCGAGAACGGGGGGGTCATATCCCTCTCCGAGGATGAGATGGAGATCCTGGCGGATATCAATCTCTGCGAGGATGCCTTTCAGAAGCTGTCCGGGGAGTTTGCCCTGAGCAGGTACAACTCCTCCCGGTACAGATTTAGCGATATAGCCTTGCAGCGAGGCTTCGACGTCGCCGCAGCCACCCGCCGTGCCCAGGATCTGGGCCTGGCCGTCGAATTCATTGATACCAGCTTTGCCGTGCATATCAAGGACCGCAGGGTGGACAAGGGCACAGGCCTCTCCCGCATTGCGGAGAGGATGAAAATCGATCTCTCCTCTTTCGCCGCCATAGGCGACAGCAAAAGCGACTTGCCCATGTTCCGGCTGGCGGGCTACTCTGCCAGCGTGGGCAATGCCAGGCCGGAGCTAAAGGAGATCTCAGACTATGTGGCCCAGGCCAAGTATGGAAACGGTTTTGCTGAGATCATAGATCATATGATCCGGGAAAAGATGATCTGAGGCTGGACTGTAGAATCAAGACCAAAAAGTCTTATCTATCTCTCTTTTTGGGCCCCATCCGCCTCCAGTCTGCCTAAAAGCTCTGCCCAGTGATTCTCGCATATGATCCACCAGCCCAATGTATTTTTGGCAAATTCACGTGCCCCCGGGCAGAAGGCATCGGCAGCCAGATGATAGGGCATATCCGGTGAGGGTGGGTGGAGTGGATACTTGGTGCAGGTCTGCGGCCGGATCTGGTAGATCTTGCAGCCGCTCTTGGAATCAAAAAAGGGGCAGGGCTGGCGCAGGATCCAGGCCTGGAGAGTCTTATCATAGCGGCATAACGACTGCAACCTCTTCTTTCCCATATGTGCCGCAATCCTCTCGAAGTCCTCCTTCTCCAGGTATAGGCCCGCTCCGGGGGTAAAGCAGCATCTTCCGCACCTCTGGCAGGAGAATAGCTCCCAGAATAGATTGACCCCGGCATCGGAGCCAGCTCTTTCGTCTCTGGCGGGCAGGGGCAGGGTGATGTCGAAGGGGATGCTCTCGCCCTGGTCTATCTTCTGAATCTGCTCCTCTTTCTTTAAAACCGACCAGTGAGGCCGCTGGCGGAGGAGGGCCTCGTGCCCGCTCTGTCTTTTCTCCTTTACGCAGGAAGAGAGGAAGAGCTGGTGGCAGAGCCGGCGGGCCTGGCTTATTGTGCTCTCGGTGCGGCTCATATCTTCCACCGCATGATGATGAAAAACAGATTGCGGGCCAGGCCCCTCAGCTTATGTTTCTGACCGACCATTCCGTCTCCTTCCACCAATCCCCCTGGATCAGAGTGGCATTGCAGCCCATGAGTTGGAGGCTGTAGAAGAGGGAGTAAGCCTGGGGTGTTCCATAGACGATGACGGTGTCATCAGGATTCGTCCTCCTTTCAAAGAGGCTTTTCAAAGTGCCG
>NOLC01000166.1 GCA_002256595.1 Methanosaeta sp. NSP1
AAACCGGGCCAGGCGCAGCGCTCCGCAGAGCAGAAATAAGATGGCAGCGGGCCAGATATGGGGCGGCAGATGAAAGGCGGAGATGGCCAGGAAAGGCGGAGCCAGGCCAAAGGAGACCAGATCCGCCAGGGAGTCCAGATTGGCTCCCAGGGGGCTGCCTCCCATCTTTCGGGCCACCAGTCCATCCAGGCCGTCGGCCATGGCCGCCAGGAGTATGAAGACCAGGGCATATTGGGTGGATGAGCCACCGGCAGCTCTGCCTGCAAAAAGGATGGCCATAAATCCGAAGACAAGATTTAAAAGGGTGAAGATGTCCGGCGGCCGAATGACCCGGAAAACATTCATGAACTCCTCACGGCGATGACAGTCTCTCCAGCCTTAACCTTGTCGCCTTTGATAACCCGCAGGCTGTAGCCCTCCGGTATGCTGACCTCTACTCTGGAGCCGAAGCGGATCATTCCTATCCTTTCGCCTCGCAGCACCCTGTCGCCGGGCTGAACATAGCAGACGATCTTTCTGACCAAAGCTCCGGTTATCTGTCGCAGCTCCATGCTTCCGTCATCGGTCTCCAGTTGCATCCTGCTCTGTTGGTTGCTGGCGGCCCGGTTCATGAAAGCCGGCATATGGGTGCCCTTCTGGTATTCGATATTGCGCACCAGGCTGTCCAGAGGCGCCCGGTTGACATGGACATTGGAGGGGCCCATGAAGACGGTGACCCGGTCCGGTGCGGCCAGGATGACCTTCCCGTCCGCCGGGGAGAGCATGCCATCCCCCAGAGGGATGCGGTCCGGGTCACGGTGAAAGAAGATCATGAAGACAAGGCCGGCCATGGCTACCGCCGACATATACCAGTTTCCTGCCGCAGCCAGGAAGGCTGTGAGAAGCATGGGAACCGATACCCATGGCGTGGAACCCTTGGCCAGTTTCATGTCGCATCTCCTCTTCTCGGCTTGATCTCTGCTGCCAGCTCGTCGATGATTGATAAAAGCTCCGGCAAGAGCAGGAAGACCAGATAGGATACGGCCAAAAGGGCCGCAGCCGAGCCGATCTTGGCGATGAGATTATGGGCGATGTCAAAGCTGTTCTCTCCAAACCAGCTCCATCCGTAGGCCATGATCACGAATCCGTTTCTTATGATGTTCAAAGAGTAGATGGACAGAGTTGATGCTGCCAGAGCCGTCATCTTGCGCCGGAGTGGTGCCTGTACCGAAAGGATCAGGCCGGCAAAAAGAGCTATGCTCTCTATAGCGGTGCAGGCCAGGATGATCTGCACCGATCTGCCGTTGAGGCTCATCGTATTCCAGCTCTCCAGTGCCACCGGGACGGAAAGAAATTGCAGGATACTGGCGGTAATGGAGGTGGTAAATGCGATCAGGCCCGTCTGGAGGAAGGGGATCAGAGCAAAGGGAAAATAGATCAATCCGCATACTGCGGCTGCATAGCTGGCCCAGTAGCATGGTTTAGAGGAAAGGCTCCTCTCTTTGACTATCCAGGCCATATAAAGGCAGAGGAGGCTGGCTATGAAGAAAAGAGCCACATTAACATAGTCCTGGATTTTCAGATAATGGTCTACTTTGCCCAGCCAGAAGATGGAGAACAGCCCCCATCCCAGAGAGGCGGCACGGCTGCTTCTGGTCAGAGCTGATGCTAAGAGCAGGCCCAGACAGATCCAGAGAAGAGAGGAGAGCATACCGTCCGCATTCATCAAGCCCTAGAAGCACCACAGGTTTATTTAGCATTATCTGCTTACAAGGCTGTGAGTGTGGATTGACGCGGGGGCTATGCCACCGGGGGTTTAGGTTATCTATGAGTCGAGATGCTCTGATTCTAATTTACGGCATATTACTATTGCTGATTTTGATTCCGTTCTCTTCTGCCGAAGAAGGACTGGAAAAGATAGATTCGTCGCTGGCAGAGATAGTAGAAAGAGGCGGATCGGAGGAGATTCCGGTCATCGTCATGCTCAGGTCGGATGAAGATCTCGCCTCCGACAGCATGCTGGCAGACAAGGGAATTTCAGTTAAATACCGCTATCAGATCATCCCCGGCCTGGCGGGAGAGGCTACGGGGCAGGCCATTGACGGCCTGGCGAAGGATGAAAGAGTATCCGGGATCTACCTTGACCGCAGCACCATGATCTCCCAATCAGATAGCCCGGCATCCGCGGTGCAGGAGAACGAGACGGACCGGGCGAATAGCTCCTCTCCGCCTGAGAACTCCACTTTGCAGGAGCAGGCCTTTGATTCTGAACTCTCCCTGGAGGGATATATCTCTCCCGCCCAGGTCATAAGGGCGGACCGGCTCTGGGAGAAGGGCATTGACGGCCGGGGAATCACAGTGGCGGTGATAGACTCGGGCATAGACAAGAACCATCCCGATCTGGTGGGGAAAGTGGTGGCAGAGAAGAACTTCCTCTCCGATGAGATCACGGCGGACGATCTGCTGGGCCACGGGACCATGGTGGCGGGAATCATTGCCGGGAGCGGAGCGGCGTCAGGGGGAGAGTATCGGGGAATTGCCCCCGGAGCGGATCTGATCAGCGTCAAGGTTATCGACGGCCAGGGAGACGGAAAGGTCTCGGATATCATTGCCGGTATGGAATGGGCGGTTTATAGCGGAGCCGATGTGCTCAGCCTGAGCCTGGGTGGCATCAATCTGGGCGAGACCAATCCGCCCATCACCACGGCCGCGGACAATGCCGCAGCAGCCGGGGTGGTGGTCTGCGTGGCAGCGGGAAACCGAAACAGCAGCGAGACCCAGGCCACGGTGGCAAAGTCAGTGGCCAGGTCGTCATCAGCTTCCGACCATATTGATTCGGAGAATGCAGACGGCGGTTATCTGGAAAGCCTGGCCCAGCTCATGAGCGGAAGAGAGCATGGCGAGACGGAGGACGATTCTGTCAGGGTCCTGCAGCAGGGCGGCTCGGAGCAGAAGGATGTTCTGCTTCTGCTGGTTCCAGTTGTGGTGGCTCTGCCACCCGGCCTGATCGACTCGCCGGGGGACGGGGTGAAGGTCGTCACCGTGGGTGCAGCGGACAGCAGCGGGCGGATGGCCGGCTTTTCCGGCTCTGGCCCCACCAGGGACGACCGAATCAAGCCGGATGTGGTGGCTCCGGGAGTGGACATCATCTCCACTGTGCCTCCCGGTCTCAAGAGGCCGGTTTATGTGGACGACTACTATGCCCGCGAGTCTGGCACCAGCCTCTCAACTCCGGTGGCTGCGGGGATGGCTGCGCTTCTCTTGCAGGCCGGGGATAA
>NOLC01000054.1 GCA_002256595.1 Methanosaeta sp. NSP1
GTGTCAAATGGGCTTCCAGGGCAAGAAGAGGAGGCCACCCCGGCTGGCAAAGAAGGCTTCATCTCCTGCCATCGAGCTCGGGCCTTCTCCACCTTATCCTTCACCGGCCTTCTCCGGTCCAGAAGCGCCTCCTCTGCCTTCTCCAGAAGCTGGCGACGAAGCTGGTTCAGGGCCCCCAGAGGAGCGAAGAGATCCCCGCCATACTCCATCTCTATGTCTCTCACGGCAAAGGCAGTTCCACCGGTCCGGCGAAGCTGCGATTCGATCTGCTGCCGGGTGAGGGGCTGATTCCTGGCCTTCTCCATCAGAAAAGATGCCACAACGCAGATCCTCTCCCCTCCCGGCAGCAGGGCCTGCAGAGCCGGCCTGCCCTCCTGCCAGGTCAGTTGCAGGTCCAGGGGTATCCCAGCCGGAGAGGAATCGATGATCTGGGCCGCCTTCCTGTCCAGAGCAGTGCTGCCGGTGAGATAGACCCTGGCCCCCGGCCGCACCCTCTCCTTCATCTTCAGCCGCAGGAGGCCCTCTCTCGTCTCCGCCCTCTGAACCACCAGCCCCACCTCCTGGCCCGGCGACTGGAAGACCAGTCCGTCCCCCCTCTCCGGAACCAGGGCTCCGGAGAGCCTCACCGCCGCCTCGCTCTTCCCGGCGTCAAAGGAGCTCACGCTGCCTATGACAACCCCCCGGTTGTCCGACATTTCCCGGCCCGTGACATCGCTTTCACCCAACAGATGGCCCCTGGTGAAGCTGCGGTTGAATGCCAGGGCCAGTTCCATCTCATCCTCCTGGGACGGCGACCAGTCACCCCTGGCGATGCCATCCAGCGCTTTTCGATAGATGCTGGTCACTATGGCCACATATTCCGGCGACTTCATCCGGCCCTCGACCTTCAAAGACACCACCGGCGAGCGGACGATCTCCTTTAGATGCCGGTAAACGCACAGGTCCCTGGTGGAGAGCAGGAACTTCTCGGGCAGGGGCCGGGCAGACAGGCCAGCCGGCCTGCCATACCGATCCTTCTGGCCGGAAAGCAGTATGTAGGGCTTGCGGCAGGGCTGGGCGCACATGCCCCGGTTTCCGCTCCGCCCCCCTATGGCTGAAGAGAGGAGGCACTGCCCGGAATAGGAATAGCATAGAGCGCCATGAACGAATACCTCCAGGCCGACATTCCCGGGCCCGCCCTCCCGGGCCATCTCTTTTATCTGCTCCAGGCCCACCTCCCTGGCCAGGACCGCCCTGGAAAAGCCCGCCTCCCCGGCCCATTTAACCCCCTGGGAATTATGGATGGTCATCTGGGTGGAGGCATGCCTCTCCAGCTCCGGGACAATGCTTCTGGCCAGAAGAGCCGCTCCCAGGTCCTGCAAAAGCACAGCATCTGCGCCCATCTCATAGAGCCTGACCAGATATTCGGCCAGGTCAGGGATTTCATCCTCCCGGATCAGGGTGTTGACTGTCACATAGACCTTTACCCCTCGCAGATGGGCATAGTCCACCGCCCGGGCCAGATCCGGCAGATCGAAGTTGGAGGCGAACTTTCTGGCCCCAAATCTCCTGCCGCCGAGGTAAACCGCATCTGCTCCTGCGGCCACGGCAGCTTTCAGCCCCTGCTCCGAGCCGGCGGGGGCGAGCAGCTCAGGAAGTCTGGCTGATGGCGGCAATGGACTTCACCACGCTTCTCCATTCCGGGCAGAAGAAAACCCGGTCGGAATAGTCTCTGATGTCCGTATCGTTCAGGCTCCAGGGATGCAAAAATAGGATACCCTGCCGCTCGGGATCGCTTTTCACAAACTCCACTATATTCAAATCCAGGTCATCGATGAGCACATCACAGGGGATATTGTGCTTTGTACCGGTTCGTGCATGGTGGTACTGGGTCAGGCAGGGAAAGTGCGCCTTCAGCCATCTTCTGGTGGCCTCTTCGGTATGAGGCCTCCTGGCCGTGACAACCAAAAGCTCATGCTCACGCCTGGAAAGCTGTCTTACTGCCTCTCTGGCCCCTTCGATCACCGGCACCCTTATCACATAATCCGGATCGGAGAGCAGCCGGGAGATCTCGGTCCAGATCTCTATTCCGTCAAAGGACCAGTGGGCGCGGTTGATATCGCTCTTGCTGTAGCTGCGCCCGTAATCCTTCTCAATCTCCTTGAGGACGGCAGCGACCTGGTCTGCCAGAACTCCATCAATATCAACTCCGATCTTCAACGCCTATGTCTCCCCAAAGAGCATCTTTAGATTGTCTTCTCCTGAGAAGAAAGAATAGCCTGGCATGATAAAGCTTTTCCGCATACAGGGAGCGACAAGCAGGCTTGAATCTGCAAGCAGCAGGGCGCAGTCTGCCCCTAATGCTTCATCAGGGGCACATATTCCACACCGGGGCGGCTTCTTCCCGCCTCCATGCGATAAAGATCCATGAGAGCATAGACCTCTTCCGGGACGGCCGTCTCTACGCAGTCTCCCAGAAGAGACCGGGCCTGCTCGGCCATGAAAGGATGATCATGGGTGTACTTGCCGGATACGAACTCATCGATGATGGCCTCCAGCTTCTCCCCGCCGCACTTGCCCTCCAGTATATTCTTTAAGAGAGCTCTCATCTGCTCCATGGCCTTTCTGGCCTCTTCGGCGTAGATCAGGGTCTTATCATCTATCTCATCGATCTTCTTCTTGGATACGACCTGGAGCAGAGATGTTGCCGGATAGCTGCCCTGTGCATCCCCGAGCTGTGGGTCAACCGGACCCAGGGCAGCGTGCGGATCCATGATTATGCTGTCGGCGGCAAAAGCGATGAGTGTCCCGCCGCTCATGGCATAATGGGGGACGATAACCGTCTTTTTGGACGGATGGGCTTTTAAGGCCATGGCGATCTGGGTGGCGGCCAGGGCCAGACCGCCTGGGGTGTGGAGGATGATGTCTATAGGAATATCCTTCTGAGCGCCGCGAATAGCCCTTAATACCCTCTCGCTATCATCGATATCGATATACCGGGCCAGTGGAATTCCCAGAAAGCTGATGGTCTCCTGGCGGTGGATAAGGGTGATGACCTGAGTGCCCCTGGATTTTCCCAGCTTGGCCAGAACGCTTTTTCTGGCCGTCTGCAGGTAATACCTCTGCACCATGGGCACCAGAAAGAGAAATATGAATAGGAGAAACCAGAGATTATTGATCAATGCGCTGGCAGCACCTCCCCCAACCTGGGCCAAGAGCGGATCCATCATCTGGCTCATAAGATTGTCTAGGCCGGATTCGTATATTTATCTTGCGGAAATTCCCTAATTCAGGCAATATATATTAATATGATAGGGTATGAATTAGACCTCTTGAATGGCAACATCCTGGAGGTTTTGATTTTGAATATCAGGAATCTCAATTTTTTAGCTATGATTCTTTTTGCTTTATTGGCATCCTTTTCCTGGCCTGCAGAAGGGCAATTTCCCAGCATGACCGATCTCACGGTTGCGAGCGTAAAAGAGGAATATGGCAAATGGATGGTTGAATTCAACTGGTCGGATATGGATGAGTATGACAGAAGCGTAGCTCATGGCGACAGCACTTCTGGAAGGACGGCCATACATACTGATGCTTTGAGCCTGGCCTCATCCTCCGACAGGTCGAAAGCAATAAAGGTCTCAGTGATCACATACTCCCAGAGCGATCCGTCTCACGTCAATGCAAGCAGCATGGCCGCCCTGGCCAACAGTACCCTGGCCAAATCAGGTGTCTGCCAGGATATCAGCATAACCGATAGGCTTATAGAAGATAGGAAGGGCGTATCTGCCAGCGGCTACAAGTGCCCCACAGGAGAGATGGTCTATGTTGCAGTATATCCGGTGCTGTATCACCTGGACCGGCCGGGGGGCGTTCTGGCCTCCGATGCCATGGGATTGATCCTATCTACATATGATCCAGAGGTCACAGAGCGATTCCTCAATTCAGTTAAAATTATTCAAATAAAATAAAAGTTGCAATCGCCTAAGGCCAGAAACCGAAGGCGATATTCAATCCCATAACCACTAAGCCAGCTCCGACGCAGGCTCCCAGCACCAGTTTAGGGTCGAGCTTTATTGCCGTGTCGTCAGCCTCAAAGTACCTCATAAGGCCTGCCGACGATTGAAGGCCACTGCCTTCGTTCTTTTTCTTTGCCATGCTCCATCACCTTAATTCTTCATCATCTTAAGTATTGCGATCATCTTGCCCTGCAATGATGAGGGATCTAGCCGCTTATGGCCTGGGGCAAGCCGGCGCCCTCAAGGCGCCAGCCGCTTTCATCCTGGAAGGGATAGCGATCCATCATATCTCCACCCTTGATCATCCTGGGCCAGCTCTGGCTGGGATTTCCTTTGGCCACGTGATCATCCCAGTAGTTGCCTCCGGTGATATTGCCCTGATCCCAGCTATTCTGTCCCTGCCAGTCCTGTGAATGCTCGCTGCTATCCCAAAAGTTATTGTGGAATATGCTGTTTCCCGACGATTGCAGCGCCTGCAGGCCTATAGAGCTGTTGCTTATATTATTCTGATAGATCTGGTTTTCGTTGGACAGGTTCAGCCATATTCCCGAGGCGGCATTGCCGTGCAGAACATTGTCGCGAATAACGTTCTGGCTGCATGACAAAAGTGAGATGCCGTTCTGGCCGTTTCTGGAGGCATTATTCCCTGCGATCTCATTGGAATCGGAGTCATAGAGGAACATGCCGCTGAATTCGTTTTTAGTCATCTGGTTTCCAGATATCATGTTGCCATCAGAGGATATCAAGCGCATGCCATAGCAGGAGGAGATGTTATTTCCCATTATACTGCTATTCCTGGTGCTGTAGAGGAAGAGGGCATCTATGGTTATGGTGGAGTTTTGGACTGTGAGGTTATCGCAGTATGCCAGAGTCATATGAGCCATATCCCTGCCATCTATCAGCTCCCCGGAACGGTTGAAGAGATACACCAGGGGATTGGAGTCAGCAACATTGGACTGGTCTATGGAATTGTCAAATGCCTCTCGGCTGGAAGCCTCCACATAAAGGCACCAGCTTACATTTTCAAATACATTCTGCGATAGACGGTTGGCAGAAGCCTCGAGAAGGATTATGCCCTTTTCGCTATCGGAGATCCTATTCCCGATGACCGAATTGTCGCTTGAGGCCGTGACCAGCATTGCTGTGTCGGTTATTTCTGCAATCTGGTTTTCTGAGATATTGTCTTTCATGCATCCAACCAGCTCAATTCCCGTAGTGCTGCCCTCTATTTTATTCTGATAGATGGAGCTATGGCTTAAGTTCTCTATTCGAAAAGCATAATCCGCTCCAAGGATGCTGTTGTTGGCTATATCGTCTCCCAGGGAGTCTTTGATGATCATAGCATTCTGGCTGCCGGCAATAACATTATCCCGGAGCCTATTCTCCTTGCATGCAGAGATCCCCAGGCCTATGTTTCCGCCATCGATCTCATTCTTCTGCAGCTCAATTTGGCTGGAATTGACCAAAGTTATGCCGTTGGTCGCGGCTGAGACGGGATTTCGGATATGCACCAGATTCTGGCTTAGGCTGACTGCACTGCTGTTTTGGAGCAGTATGCCGAAATACTCTGACTCGACTTCATTGTCCTTTACCTGGCAGACCTCTGCATTATCCAGCCAAATGCCCCAATGAGCACCGGCGATCTTATTGCTCATAATCTGATTTCCTGCCGCCTCCCGGATCAGAATGGAGCTGTTGCATCCGGAAATTTTGTTGTCTTGGATCGAATTATTGCTCGAATCATCCCAGAGGATTATCCCGCCCTGGCAGTTTGTTATGATATTTCCTGACAATGAGTTCTCATTAGAGCCGCGAGCCAACAGGGCAGGATTGGAGTTCTCAATGACATTTTCCCGGATGGAATTGCCTTTAGACTCAATATTTATAGCCGGTCCGAGATAGTTCCTCACAGTGAGCCCCTGCAGAGAGCAGCCGCCTGCGTTTATGGTTACTGCCGTTTCCAGGCTGCCCCCGCCATCCAGGATTATGGGATCGGTCTCTCCGATAAGAGGGAGCAAGGTAAGGCTATGGTTCAGTATTATCTCCTCACTGTACTGACCGGGCTTTATGTATATTGTATCGCCATCGCTGGCGGCATTGACCGCCATTTGGATGGATTCATAATTGGCAAAGCCGCTGTCGTCGACGATATAGGTCCTGGCACCTCCAGAGGTGCAAAGACAGATGAGCAATGCGGTGAAGATGATCATCGAGATTCTCTGCATGGCAGGCTAATCTTCCCGAGGCCTTTTATAGTTAATGCAAAATGGCATGGGACACAAAACTGCAAGGGAGACAACTGCATAAAATTCGCGCTCCCAGGCGATATTGAGCCTGAGCGGGCCATGACGATCTTAGCCTTCATTTTCGTCAAACGCTTTTTCAGGACGGCCAACTCCTTATACCGCGCAATCTTCCCTGTGCTCACTTGTTTGCGGCTTTGACCAGGAATGCATCGGATCTGCCAAAACGTTGTTATATCCTGCCGGCCAGATTTGACCTGAAAATTGATGGAGAAAGTTCATACTACCTGCGTATATTGCGGCTGCGGCTGCGGGCTATTCCTTCATGTAGAGGACGGCCGGATCGTGGGCGCCTCCCCTTCGCCAGCCCATCCCATGTCCAGGGGCAGCCTGTGCATCAAAGGCTGGCTGGCAGGGGATTTCGTGGGCCATCCGGATAGGCTTGCCCATCCACTTCTCCGGCAGGGAGATCGAACCGTCAAAGCCACATGGAATCAAGCCCTCTCTCTGGCGGCGGCAAGACTGCAGAGCATCAAAAAGGAGTTCGGGCCCCAATCTCTGGGCGTTCTCACCTCGGCCAAGGGAACCAATGAGGAGAACTATCTGCTCATGAAGCTGGGCCGGGCTGCTCTGGAAACCAACAACGTGGACCATGTGGCCAGGCTCTGCCATGCTCCAACCGTGGCCGGCCTGGGCTTTGCCCTGGGAAGCGGGGCCATGACCGGGTCCATCTCCGGCCTGGAGAAATCCGATGCCATACTGATTGTCGGCTCCAACACCACCGAGCAGCATCCGCTGGTGGCCTCCTACATCCTCCGGGCCAGGTCCAGAGGGTCAAAGCTCATCGTCGCCGATCCCCGAAAGACCCGCCTGGCTGAGCTTGCCGATCTCTGGCTCTCTCCCCGGCCGGGAACGGATGTGGTATGGATCAATGCCCTCTTGAATACGATTGTAGAGCACGATCTAATAGACAGGCAGTTCATAGAAGAGCGCACGACTGGCTTCGAGGAGACGGCACAGGCAGCGAGAGCCTGCACCCCCAGCAGGGCGGAGGAGATCTCGGGGATCGCTGCCGCTGACCTGGCCAGGGCGGCAGACATCTTCGGAGGAGCCGATAGAGCCGCAATTGTCTATGCCATGGGGGTCACCCAGCATGCACAGGGCACAGACATCGTCCAGGCCCTGGCCAACCTCTCTCTGGCTACGGGAAACATGGGCCGGGAGGGGACAGGCATCTATCCCCTGCGCGGCCACCAGAATGTCCAGGGGGCATGCGATATGGGCGCTCTTCCCACGGTCTTATCCGGATACCAATCCCTAACCAGTCCTGAAGTGCGCGCCAAATTTGAAGAGGCCTGGAGGGCCCCGCTTCCCGATGAGCCGGGGCTGACCGCTCTGGAGATGCTCTGGGCGGCTGAAGCAGGAAGCCTCAAAGGCCTGATAATCGTGGGCGAGAATCCCGCCCTCAGCTACCCGGATTCGTCACGGGTCATCAAGGCCCTGAAAGGCCTGGAGTTTTTGCTGGTGAGCGATATATTCCCCACCGAGACCACAGCCCTTGCTGATGTGGTCCTTCCCGCCGCCTGCTTTGCCGAGAAGGACGGGACATTCACCTCCACCGAGAGGCGCGTGCAGCAGGTAAGGAAGGCTGTAGACCCGCCGGGTGATGCGAGAGCTGAATGGGAGTGGATCTGCGACCTGTCACGAAGGCTGGGGCAGGAGGCCGATTATGCTTCGCCTGCCAGTATTATGGCCGAGATTGCATCTCTTACCCCCAGCTATGGAGGGATAGACTACCAACGCCTCGGGCCTGAGGGACTGCAATGGCCCTGCCCCTGCAAAGATCATCCCGGCACCAGCATTCTGCATGTCGATTGCTTTTCACAGGGCCGGGCTCATCTGCGCCCCGTCTTTTACTCCCCGCCAGCCGAGATTCCAGATGCCGACTATCCCTTTACCCTCAACACCGGCAGGAGCCTCTATCACTTTCATACCGGGACCATGACCCGCCGGACCTCTCTTCTGGACCGGGAGATCCCTGCTCCCTTTGTGGAGATCAATTTAGAGGATGCGAGGCTTATGGGAATTCGGGAGGGCATGAAGGTCAGAGTGGAAACGAGAAGGGGCAGCATTGCTGCCGAGGCACGGATTGTTGATTCTCTTCCCAGAGGAAGTCTGTTTATGCCCATACACTTCTCCGAGGCCCCGGCCAATGCTCTGACCGCTCAATCTATCGATCCCCTCTCCAAGATTGCGGAGCTGAAGGTCTCAGCCGCAAGCCTCCGCA
>NOLC01000173.1 GCA_002256595.1 Methanosaeta sp. NSP1
ACCCGCGTCTCTCACTCCCGATCCGATGTGGAGGTGGGGGAGATCCGGCCTCCTGCCGAGGCGGGGCATTTCGTCAAGAACCCGGCGCAGCGGGTGGCTCTGCCGGTTCATGCCCGGCCGCTTCATGTAGAGCTTCTGGCCAAGCAGGAGCGGATCGAGGCGGAGCTGGAGGGCGCGCCCTGGAACAGGCTGGTCCTGAGAGGAAAGACAGGCGTGATCGCCTCGGGAATAGCGGCTCTCTATGCCCAGGAGGCTATAGCCGAGCTGAATGAAGATATATCCCTGCTCTCTTTGGGCACATATCCCCTTCCCGGCAGAATGATCCGAAAGATGCTGGAGCATGTATCCAGGGTGATGGTCATAGAAGAGCTGGAGCCGGTGGTGGAGGAGCAGGTTAAGATCCTGGCCCGGACGGTCAATCCCGGCCTGGAGATCCTGGGAAAGGAGGACTCTATCCCCCGCCAGGGTGAGCTGGATATCATCACGGTGCGAAATGCCATAGCAAGGATGATGAAGCGGCCGGAGAGGCCGGCAGCAAAGAGCCCCGATCCTTCCATCCTGCCTCCCCGTCCGCCTTCGCTATGCCCCGGCTGCGGCCATCGGGCCACCTATTATGCCATGAAGAAGGCCTTCGGCAAGAATGCCATCTTCCCCAGCGACATAGGCTGCTATACTATGGCCGTGAACATGGGCACTGTGGACACCTGCCTGTGCATGGGGGCGAGCATCACGTTAGCCAGCGGCATCCGCCACGGGGGGGAGACGGAGGGCATCTGCTGCAGCCTGGGAGACTCCACCTTCCTGCACGGGGGCATGACCGGCCTTCTCAATGCCGCCTACAATAAGGCCAGGATAACCGTGGCCATACTGGACAACTCCACCACGGCTATGACCGGGCACCAGCCCCATCCGGGAACAGGCGTTACCGTGACCGGTGAAGCCACAGTGCAGGTCTCGCTGGAGGCGCTGGCCAAAGCATTAGGTGCGGGATTGGTGGAGACTGTGGATCCCTACCAACTGGATGAGACCATAAAAAGCTTTGAGCGGGCCAGGGATTATCCCGGACTCTCGGTGATCATAGCCAGGAGGCCCTGTGTGATCAAGGCCCGCAAGGCTGGCCAGCGTCCCAGGCCCCTTCAAGTCAATGACGAGTGCAAGGGCTGCAAGATCTGCATCGACTTCGGCTGCCCGGCCATAGAGTTTGAGGAGGAGAGGGCCAGGATCAACTCTCTGTGCACCGGCTGCGGCGTCTGTGCCGCCATATGTCCTGCCTTGGCCATAGAGGAGGTGGCGCCATGAGGACATCTGAATGCGATCTGGTCATAGTCGGCGTGGGTGGGCAGGGTGTGATATTGATATCCGATGTGGTGGGAAGAGCTGCCGTCCTGGCAGGCAAGAGCGTCTGCGGGGCCGAGACCCACGGCATGGCCCAGAGGGGGGGCAGCGTCATCAACCACACCCGCATAGGCTGTAGCTTCTCGCCGCTGGTCGCCCTGGGTGGAGCTGATGTGCTCTTGGCACTGGAGCCCGGAGAGGCTCTGCGCTTTGCCCGGTATCTCTCACCGGAGGGCTTAGCCCTGGTCAACACCAGGCCGGTCTTATCGGCCACGGTCACCGCCGGGCTGGCCAGCTATCCTCCCATCCCGAAGATACTCTCTTCTCTCAGCCAGCATTGCAGCCGGGTGCTGGATATGGATGCCACTGCCCTGGCCGGCAAAGCCGGCACAGCCCAGGCCATGAATGTGGTCATGCTGGGGGCACTGTCCCGCTTCATTCCCCTCTCCGAGGAGAGCATACTTCAGTGTTTGGCCCAGGTGGTGCCTACCAGGTTCCTGGAAGCGAATAAGAGGGCCTTTGCCTTAGGAAAAGCTGAAGTAGAATAAAAGACAAGATGGCGGGCATGGAAGAAGAAAAGAAAGCAGAAGAATCAACAGTCGAAGAGACGGCCCCCGAAGGCAAGCCCGTTCCCATAGTCACCCGTTCCATGATGGAGGAGGCCTGTCCCACATGCGGTGCAGAAGAGCCATCCATGCCCGCGGTTCTCCCCGATCCAAGCTGGTCCACAGAGAAGCTGATCGCAGCCACCAAGGACAAGCATATGCTGGTGCGCTCCAATGCCATCATACTGCTCTCCCGGCGGGAGATCTCCGAGTCTCTGGAGGCCCTGATCGAGGCTCTCAAGGACCAGGAGTATCTGGTCAAGAGCAATGCCATGGTGGCCATAGCCGCCTATGGCAAGCAGGTCTCAGACCGCATAATCCAGGCCCTGTCCGATGCGGACAAGGACGTGCGCGCAGGCGCGGCCTGGATCATAGGAGAGCTGAAAGACAACCGTGCCATCGAGGCTCTGGAGAAGGTGGCCAAGGACGATTATCCTCTGGCCAGGATCCAGGCCAAGGCCTCTTTGCTGGCCCTGGGCAAAGGCAAGAAAAAGCAAGAGGAGAAGGCTGAGCCTGAAGAGCCCAAAGAGGCCCAGCCGGAGTAAGATCCTTTTTTTCAGGCTTTATCCGGCCAGCCCGGCCTGGGCCACTGGGCAGAGCCTCCATTTTGATCCAGCCAGGGCCGGCTGAAGGCCCGCAGATAGGCCAGCTCTATTTTAGGCTGCCAGCCGCACCGGCCCTTGCGGCCCAGATCACAAGCCCGCCTGATGTAGGCCTGCCTGGCCAGAGCTATCAGATCCAGGTCATGCCTGTTGGGCTGCATCTTCATTTTTCTGCAGTAGCCGCATAGGAAGCGGTCAAAGGATGCCTCCACATTCCAGCGGTTGATTTTCAGAAAGCGGGCCGGAGGAAATTGCTTGATCAGCTCCAGGCTGAAGAGGAATCTTGCCAGGTCCAGATGGGGAGTGCAAACATAGTCGCTCCTGGGAAAGTCGATGAGATAGAGCATCATCTTCTTTTCCGGGTCGTCGATGATGATGTTCCAGGGGGTAAAATCAAAGAACGGGGTGACCATCATCTGCAGGTTGCACTCCGGGATGATCGAGCGGCTCGTAAGGAGCAGGCGGTTGATGTCCTCCTCCGGTGCGCCGCGGTCTATCTGGATGCCTCTCCTGCCGTCATGGCAGAAGATGCGGTGATATTGGGCCAGGGCGGCGGCAGACAGGTCCAGGGCCCGGTTTAAGGCATCAAGGCTCACAGGCCTGATCTCGTGCAGCATATAGGCCAGGTTTGAGCCCGGCACATGGCTCATGGCCAGGATTCCCTTTTCCTCGTCCACAAGCAATGGGC
>NOLC01000072.1 GCA_002256595.1 Methanosaeta sp. NSP1
GAGGACTGCGATGAGGGGGCAGATGATGCATGGTAATCTGTTGTGCCTGCCAGCCGCATACAAGGCACTTCCCAGCTCACATGCGATGTGTTCCTGTTTCCAGAACCACGATTTGCGCTAAATGGGCCTGGCTATGCGGCTATTTCAAGCTGAATGGCTCTGTTACCACTCTGTGCCATCACTTTTAAAGGGAAATCAAGATTTCAGTTATAGGGACTATCGAGTCCTGCAGATGCTACCCTTTAACAGCGGGATGGCACCATGGTGCAATGAAGAAACTTAATCTACCTGCCAGAGATAAAGGGAGTTCATGGATATTGAGGAGATGGCCAGGGCTTACAGCATGAGGGAGCTCAAGCCCATCGCCAAGAAATATGGGATTGGCACACGCTGCGTCAAGAAGATAGATATCATCAAGGCCTTTCCGCCGGAGGCCATAGCCGAGCTGACCGGAGAGCGCCAATAAACCGTAGGAGCACCTTTTTCATGGCAAGACTGGGGCGGTTTATCCGGGCGGCCAGCATATCCGATGCCTGGCAGCGGGGTCTCAACCTCATCTGGCGGCAGGGGGCAGAGATCACCGACGAGAGGGGGACCAGGATCAAAGAGATTCTCTCATTGCAGATGGTGGTGGAGGACCCTTATCGCGAGATGATCCCGGCCGGATACTCCTGGAATGAGGAGCGTCTGGAGGAGTATGCCCGGCAGCTTCTCTCGGGCAGCAATCCCGGATTTGAGTACACCTATGGGGAGCGGCTCCGGGCCTGGGCTATTCCTGGCACCCCTGCTCTCGATCAGATCCAGCAGGCCATAGCCCGGCTGAGGGCCTCATCCAGCACCCGCCGGGCCACGGCTGTGACCTGGATCGTGCCTGTCGATTCGAACAAGGAGGAGGTGCCCTGCATGATTGTGGACGACTTCAAGCTGCGCGATGGGCGGCTGAATCTATCCATATTCTTCCGCAGCCACGACTTTGCCGGGGCCTATCCCGCCAACCTCTACGGCCTGGCCCGCCTCTTGCAGTATGTGGCAGGCGCTGTAGGCGCCGAGCCGGGGTCGATATCCACCACCAGCGCCTCGGCTCATATCTATGAGCACGACTGGGACTGGGTGGAGAGGATGCTTCTAGGAAAGAGCGCGGAGCAGATCTGAGTCCTCTGGGTATCCGGAATTCAATCCGGAGCAGGCACCTATCTTGAATAAAGGGAACCGCAAAGGTTATCTGCTTTTATCGATTTTCTGCTTCGTCTATGGTCGATAGCCTGTTGATGATCAAGGCCGAGGAGGTCCTGGAGAAGATAGAGAAGGGCAAGCCGGTGGAGTATGAGAACGTCATAATCTACGGCGACCTGGATCTGCACCGGCTGGACCTGCCGCTCAACAAAAAAAGGCAGAAGGTCATCAAATCGAGCATAAAGATCGAGTACTCGGTGATCAAGGGGGATGTCTTCTTCGATCATGCCTGCTTTTCCGGTCTGGTGGACTTTGACGGCAGCAGCTTCACCAAGGCGGCCAACTTCTCCGGATCCGGCTTTCTGGAAGATGCCGGATTCTCCGATTCCGAGTTTGCGGGAGTGGCCAACTTCTCCCGGGCCTCTTTTGCCACCGAGGCCAACTTCAGCAGGGCCCGTTTCAATGATGCCGACTTCGGAAGGGCCAGGTTTGAGAGGGATTTTCATCTGGTCAATGCCAAGGTCTATACATTGAAGCTCTCCGATTCTCTCTTCACGGATGGGTCGAGCATTCACCTCAAGGACTTCAACTTCAATCGCCTGGCGGTGCGCTGGAATACAATCAGCAACCATGTGCCCTACAATGGCTCAGTCTATCTGACTCTGGTCAGAAATTTTCGGAATCTGGAGCAGTTCGAGGATCAGGACGAATGCTATTACCAGTACCGCAGGGAGAAGCAGGCCCGTTCGCACCGGTCCTTTCAGCGTCTGTTCGACCGGCTGGCCTGGGTCTCCTGCGGCTACGGGGTGCGCCCCTCCCACACCATACTTTTGAGCCTGGCCATCATACTCATCTTCACCGGTATATTCTGGGCCGGAGAGGCCCTGCAGCCTGATGGAGGGGACGACGGACAGCAAAAGGACGGGATAGCGGTCTCTCTCAATGATGCCTTCTACTTCAGCAGCATGCAGTTTATGGGCAAGACTCCCCAGAATTTATCCATCAACGAGGGCTTCGAGTTTGTGACGGTGATGGAGACTTTGCTGGGATGGCTGCTCATGGCTCTCTTTTTGGTCACTCTGAGCCGGGTGATGCTGAGGTAAGGAGGACGAGGAGGTTAACGGGGATTGCGACCGGCAACCCCATATCTCCATAATTTAGGCGCATTATAGTACTCATAGATTTCAGTCAATGATGGCGAATAGCATTTTAATATGCCTAAATTTTGGGGCGCTTAGGTTATTAAATAAGGAGACTATATGTTCCCTGGCACTAAATGGCCTGCAAATGCTATTCAGGGATTTAGGGAGGATTTCTTTAAGATGAAAAGAGATCAATCTTGGTGGTGAGATGAAAAGAGCTATTTTGCCGCTGGCCGCTATTGCAGCATTGCTTATTTGTGGCTGCATGCAGTCTGCCAACCAGGACATACCGGAGAACTACTATTTCAAAATGAAAAAGGCGGATGTTAACAGTCCTGTGGAGCTGATCAGATTCGCTGCCAGCATACGGCCCCATACCGCTGATTTCACCGTTGAGGAGAGGGTGGCTTTCTTTGAATGGTACCTCAAGAATCGCGGCTTCAATGTCAGCTTTGCCTATTCCAGCAACTTTCACAACAGCGGCAGGGAGCATGTTTGGCTGGTCTTGAGAAATAAGCTGGGGGAGAATATGGCAGTTGAGCCAAGCTACATAGAGATGGAGGCTGCATCGGTCTCCCCGACGACGCCGGAGTACAAGATCTACCAGAAGAAGTACGCGGATATATATGAGCTCAGTGAGAAGGCCGGCGGCTCGGACAAATATGCCTGGTGGAAGAGAGCATCCGGCCAGAGACTGCTCAACGAAAACATCATGCTGGCCAAGAAGAGCCAACTGTAATTTTGATGGAAAATGCGGGCGGCAGCCTTCTTCCCTGGTGCGGCTGGATTACTGCCACCAACATTTTTTGCATCACATTGATCTGGACCCTGCCCTGCCCGGATATGCCATTGGCATCCTTTGCCACCGCAATGATCATATGCCGTCTTTTAGCCAGA
>NOLC01000138.1 GCA_002256595.1 Methanosaeta sp. NSP1
TGATGGCCCTCTCTTGGAGCAGGTCGCTCTCCACCCTCTGGAACTTGGGATGTGGCATGACGTTTATGACCACATAGAGATCCCCGCTCTCAGCTCCCTGGGCCCCGGCATCTCCCTGGCCCCGCAGCTTGAGGTGCTGGCCGTCATCTATTCCCGCCGGAATTTTGATGTTTATCTTGCGGGTTTTTCTTACCCTTCCCGATCCGCCGCAGTCCCCGCAGGGATTGGTTATGATCTGGCCCTTGCCGCCGCATTTGGGGCAGGGGGATGCCGTGACCATCTGGCCGAAGGGGGTGTTCTGAGCCCTGGTGATCTGGCCCGAGCCGTGGCAGTTGCCGCAGACGCTGGGAGCTGTTCCGGGCTTGGCACCGCTGCCCCGGCAGGTGGCGCAGTTCTCCGTTCGCGGCACCTCAACTGTCGACTCCAGGCCGGACGCAGCCTGCTCCAGGGTGATATTGGCATCATAGCGCAGGTCCCGGCCCCGGGCCGGACCGCGGCTGCGCCCTCCTCCGCCGCCGAAGAACATATCGAAGATGCTCTCGCTGCCGCCTCCTCTGGACCCGCCACCGCCAAAGCCGAATCCCCGCAGCAGATCCTCGAAGTTGACCCCCCGGAAGAGGTCCTCCTGGGAGTACTGGCTGTTGATGCCGGCATGGCCGAACTGGTCGTACTTCTGCCTCTTCTCCGGATCGGATAAGACGGCATAGGCCTCGGAGATCTCCTTGAACCTCTCCTCCGCACCGGCCTCCTCGGAGCGGTCCGGATGGTACTTCATGGCCAGCTTGCGGTAAGCTCCCTTGATGTCCTTCTCGCTTGAGTCCTTGGCAACTCCCAAGACCTCGTAGTAGTCCTTCTTCTCCGGCATAATTGGCTTGATTCCTCTTTAGGGGGATGCAGCTCTTTATTTGGGTTTTAAATGAGATTTTTCTGCGATTCTGCCTTCAGACCATCTCACTTCTTGTCGTTTACTACCTCGTAGTCGGCATCAACCGTCTGATCGGACGGCCCCTTTTCCGACTCCTGGCCTGAGCCCTGACTTTGCTGTGCCTTCTGCTGAGCCTCTGCTGCCTTCTGGTACATGGCCGCGGACAGCTCGTAGATGGAGCTTTGCAGAGCCTCGGTCTTGGCCTTTATCTCCGAGATCTCTCCTCCGGTCTGGGCGTTCTTGAGATCGGCTATGGCCTTCTCGATCTTCTCCTTCTGCTCAGGCGTGGCCACATCTGCCGCATCTTTGAGCATCTTCTCCGAGGCATAGATCAATGAGTCAGCCGCATTCTTGACCTCGATCTCCTCTTTTCTCTTCAGATCGTCGGCGGCAAAGCGTTCCGCATCCTTGATCTTGGCATCGATATCCTCCTTGGAGAGCTTGTGAGGGGCAGTTATGGTCATATTCTGCTCCTTCTTGGTGGCCAGATCCTTGGCCGAGACATGGATGATGCCATTGGCATCAATGTCGAAGGTGACCTCGATCTGGGGAATGCCCCGCGGCGCGGGAGGAATGCCAACCAGGGTAAACCTGCCCAAGGAAACATTATCCTTGGCCAGGGGCCTCTCTCCCTGCAAGACATTGACATCCACGCTGGTCTGATTGTCTGCGGCGGTGGTGAATATCTGGCTCTTTCTGGTGGGGATGGTGGTATTCCTCTCGATGAGCTTGGTGGTGACCGCTCCCAGGGTCTCAATGCCCAGAGACAGGGGGGTTACATCCAATAGCAGCAGGTCCTTGACCTCTCCGCCCAGCACCCCGGCCTGAATTGCCGCACCCATAGCCACGCATTCCATGGGATCCACACCCCGCTCAATGTCCTTGCCCATGAAGCTCTTGACGAACTCCTGCACCACAGGCATCCTGGTGGGGCCGCCAACTAAAATGATCTTGCCGATGTCTGACTTTTCCAGCTTGCTGTCTTGCAGGGCCCGGCTCATGGGACCGCGGCAGCGCTCAATGACATCCTGGATGAGCTCATCGAGCTTGGAGCGGGAGATGGTCATGGTCAGGTGCTTGGGTCCGCTGGCGTCGGCGGTGATATAGGGCAGGTTGAGGTTGGTCTGCATCACACTGGACAGCTCGATCTTGGCCACCTCCACCGCCTCACGCAGGCGCTGCATGGCCATGGAATCCCGGCGCAGATCCACGCCCGAATCCTGCTTGAACTTGTCCAGAACATAGCTCATCAGCCTCTCGTCCATGTCCCGACCACCTAGCTGGGTGTCGCCGGAGGTGGACCTGACCTCGAAGACGCCCTCGCCGATCTCCATGATGGTCACATCCAGCGTGCCGCCGCCCAGATCGAAGACCAGTATCTTATGCTCGCCCACCTTATCCAGGCCGAAGGCCAGAGCGGCAGCCGTGGGCTCATTGATGATTCTGACAACTTCCAGGCCGGCAATGGTCCCGGCATCCTTGGTGGCCTGTCTCTGGTTGTCGTTGAAGTAAGCCGGAACGGTGATCACTGCCTTGTCCACGCTGTCGGCGAGGTATGTCTCCGCATCGGTCTTGATCTTGCGCAAAATCTGGGCCGATATGTCCTCCGGGGTGTACTCTTTGCCGTAAACCTTGACCTTATAGTCCGTGCCCATCTTTCTCTTGATGCCGGTGATGGTTCCTTCCGAATTGGTGACCGCCTGCCTCTTGGCCGGCTCGCCCACCAACGCCTGTCCCTCTTTAGTGAAGGCCACATAAGACGGGAAGGCCTTGCCACCTATGCTCGTACCCTCTGCACTGGGAATAATAGTAGGTCGGCCGCCGATCAGAACTGCAGCCGCCGAATTGCTGGTTCCAAGGTCAATGCCGATAATTTTTGACAATATCTCATCTCCTGAACTTGAAATCTAAAACGACTTCGTCGATATTTAAGCCTATCATCTTTTTGCCACTGCCACCTTTGAGAAGCGAATGACATGACTGTTGAAGAGGTAACCTTTCTGGATCTCCTCAGCCACCAGCCCCTCTTCCAATTCCTGGCTCTCCACCTGATAGAGAGCTTCATGGCGATAGGGATCGAATTTCATGCCCTTTGCCTCTATGGGCGCCAGCCCCTCACCGGATAGCACAGCAAAAAGCTGCATATACAGCACATTGCTGCCCTGGTCATGCTTTGCCGCCTGTTCCAGGCTGTCAAGAACGGGTAGAAGCTTGCAGATCAGCTTTTCAGAGGCATATTTTATGTTCTCTTCCTTCTCTCTGGCCGATCTCTTCAGGACATTGTCCAGATCTGCCCGGCAGCGCATGAGCAGCTCCAGCCTCTCCTCGGCCAAGGCCCGGGCTGAATTGATCTCTTCCATCAGCTCCTCGACGCTCATCTCTGAGGTTTCCGGTTTTTCTTCCCGTTCTGCCTGTGCATCCGCCATAAGCTTCACCCAAAGTTGGTTAATTTTTAAAATCTAATAGGGATGGATCGGGCCGAAAAAGCCCGATTCTCTTTTCCCGTCTCCCCAATCACTCAGTAGTGAGGCATGGGCATCTGAGGCATGGTATAGTCATGGGGGCTCTGTCCCGGCTTGGGAGCCATCTCCTCCCTCTTGGCCGCAATGACGTCGTCTACCCGCAGAACCATTGTTGCGGCTTCAGTTGCCGATTTTATGGCCTGGGTCTTGACCTTCAGAGGCTCAACAATTCCTGCTGCCAGCATATCCGAGGGCTGGCCGGTGGCTATATCCAGGCCGAATGCCTTGCCCTGGCTGGTCATATTGCGCAGAGCGGCCAATGAGTCAAGGGGATCGAATCCGGAATTCTCGGCCAAAGTGAGAGGAATGGCCTCCACCGCATCGGCAAAAGCTCGGACCGCAAGCTGCTCCCGCCCTTCCAGTGTAGAGGCATACTGCCTCAGATTCTCGGCCACCATCATCTCCGGAGCACCTCCGCCGGGCACAATCTTCTTGGAGCGGATGACATCCAAAACCACATTGAGAGCATCGTCCAGTGCCCTCTCCATCTCCTCCAGGAACTGCTCCGAGACGCCGTGCAGGATTATGGTCACGGCCTTGGCCTTGGGGCAGCCCTCCATGAAGAGCATCTTCTTGTCCTTGCCCACCTTGCGCTCCTCCACCAGAGCCGCCGATCCCAGGTCCTTGGCGGTGACGGTCATAACATCCCCCACCAGACGAGCTCCGGTAGCCAGGGCCAGCATCTTCAGATCCTCTCTCTTGACCCGGCGAACTCCAATCATTCCCTGCCTGGCCAGATAGTTCTGAGCTGTAACCCCTATGCCCTTCTCGCAGAAGACGACATTGGCGCCGGCGGCGGAAATGGCATCAATCTGAGATTTGATAACCTTCTCCTCGCCCTCTTTGAAGCTGGATAGGTTCTTGGCCTCGGTTATGGTGACCTTGGCATCGGTATCCAGCTTCTTGAGCTCCAATGTGCCCTCGAGAAGCATGATCCTGGCATTTTCAATTCTCTTGGGCATCTCCAGAGATGTTCTCTCCTTCTCCACCACTATGCCATAAATTATAGAAGAGTCCTCGATCCTGCCGCCCGGGATCATCACCGTCTTGATGTTCTCTTCAATATCCTTGCCCTGGAATCCGGCTACAGCCTTGGCTGCTTCTACCGATATTGACGCCAGCTTGTCCATGGCGATCTCTATTCCCTTTCCACGCATAGCGGTCTGGGCGATCTTCAATAAGATGCTCTCGTCGCCTGAGACATCAATGGCCATCTCGGCAAGCACCTTCTGGGCTCTGGCTGCAGCCTGCTTGTATCCCTGCACGATGACCGTGGGATGAACATCCTGATCCAGAAGGCCTTCCGCCTTCTCCAGGAGCTTTCCGGCTATGATCACCGCTGTGGTGGTGCCGTCCCCGATCTCATCATCCTGGGCCTTGGCCACCTCAACAATCATCTTGGCCACAGGATGCTCTATATCCATCTCCCGAAGAATGGTGGCGCCATCGTTGGTGATGGTTGCCTCCTCTCCGGCTATGAGCATTTTATCCATGCCCTTGGGACCGAGGGTGGTCCGGACGGACTCTGCGACCGCTTTCGCAGCCAGAATGTTCCTCCGCTGCGCATCTTTTCCGCTCTCTCTTTTGCTGCCTTCTTTTAATATGATAATTGGAACGCCGCTCAAACCTGCCAAACCTATAGGCCTCCCGGACTTTTTCTTACTACCAGTTTGAAGTTCTATATAAAGGATTCGCATGATCGCATGGTCTGAGGCCGGAGAAAGAGAACATATCCATAGGATTTTGTATTTAACGCATTGCATATATATTCTAAAGGGGAAGATCTATATAGCCCACAGCCTTTTCCCCATCTGAGAAAGAGCCATAACAACAATGCAAAGGGGATCTGTGTTGACATCAAAGATCGTCTCTAATGATTTAAATCTCTGGTACGGGCAGAAGCAGGCTCTCAAGAGCATAAGCATGGAAATTCCCGAGAACAAGATAACAGCGCTCATAGGCCCTTCCGGCTGCGGCAAATCCACATTTATCCGCTGCCTCAACCGCATGAACGATCTGGTGGCCAATATCCGGGTGGAGGGACAGATCCTCTATGATAATATCGATATTTACAGCAAGGATGTGGATGTGGTGGAGCTGCGAAAGAGGATAGGGATGGTTTTTCAAAAGCCCAATCCTTTTCCCATGTCTATTTTTGATAATGTGGCCTATGGCCCCAGGATCCACGGGATGAAGAATATCGATAAGATCGTGGAGCGCAGCCTCAAGGATGCCGCCCTCTGGGAAGAAGCAAGCGAGAGGCTGGATCAGCCTGCTATGGGCCTTTCCGGAGGACAGCAGCAGAGGCTTTGCATCGCCCGCACCCTGGCCATGAAGCCGGACGTCATCTTATTCGATGAGCCGTGCAGCGCTCTCGACCCCATCTCTACCGGCAAGATAGAGAGCCTTATGGAGGGGCTCAAGGACAATTACACCCAGGTGATTGTCACTCATAATATGCAGCAAGCAGCCAGGATCTCCGACTGTACGGCCTTCTTTTTGCTGGGAGAGCTGATAGAGGTGGGCGAGACCAAACGCATCTTTGAGATGCCCCAAGAGAAGAGCACTGAGGATTATATCACAGGAAGATTCGGCTAAGGCAAAAGAGGGATTGCAGCAGAGGTTCTAAATGGTGGTTAGATGAGTCCGTATCGAGAGCGATATCGCAGAGACCTCAATGATCTGAAGACACTCACCAAAGATCTGGCGGACCGGGTGGGAGAAGCCATCAAAAAGTCGGTGCTGGCGCTGAGCAATGGAGATGTCGATCTGGCCCGAGAGGTGGTCAAAGAGGATCAGGAGATGGATGATCTGAGCCTCAAGATCGAGAATCTATGCATGGAGCTGCTGGCGCTCCAGCAGCCCATGGCCAAGGATCTGCGGCGCATCATAGGCATTTTGAAGATAGGCATAGATCTGGAGAGGATCGGAGACCTGGCTGTGGATGTGGCCAGAGTCACCATGCAGTCGCAGAACAAGATCCAGATAACCAAGCTCGAATTCATTCCTCGCATGGCGGAGATAGATGAAAAGATGCTGGATCAGGCCATCCTGGCCCTCATGAACAGCGATGCCGATTTGGCCCGGCAGGTCACCAAATGGGATTATGAGATAGATGGACTCTATGTCAAGGCCAGAGACAAGCTGCTCAAGATCGTCATTGAGAGGCCTGAGGTGATCCGGGAGGGAACGGCTCTGCTTATGGTCAACAGGCATCTGGAGCGGGCTGGCGACCATATCTGCAACATATGCGAGAGCATCGTCTATATGGTTCAGGCAAAGAGGGAGCATCTCAACTAGGGTTTGATATGGACACAAGAAAGGTGCAGAGGACGGGCAAATCGACATTTATCGTCTCACTTCCCAAGAACTGGGCCATCAAGAACGGCATATCGGCAGGCTCCATAGTCTACATCCATCAGGGGGACAATGGAGCCCTTACCCTGTCTACGGATCGGTCCGAAAGAGATCTCCGGGCCCATCTGGATATCGGTGACAAGCTGGGAGAGCCTCTGGTCAGAGATATCATCGGATGCTATGTGGGAGGCTACAGGGTCATCGAGGTGACTGCCAAGCATATGTCCTCCCTGCAGAAGAAGGATCTGCATCAGATAGTCAACAAGCTGATCGGCCCGGAGATTTTAGAGGAGACCATAAACAAGGTGGTCATTCAGGATCTATTGAGCTCTGAGGAGCTGCAGTCGGAGAAGGCCCTGCGCAGGATCAAGACTGTGGTCAAGTCCATGATCTCAGACTCCTTTAACAGCATTCTGAACAACAACCAGGAGCTGGCTATGGATGTCATTGCCAGGGACAATGATGTGGACCGGCTCAACCTGCTCATATCCCGCCAGTTTACAGAGATACTCAGATCGGGATCGGTGCGCCAGGAGACGCTCAATCCCATCACCGCTTTCAATTATATGCAGGCCTCATCCAATCTGGAGCGCATTGCCGATCACGCCCACCGCATTGCCCATATCGCCAGCCAAAATGGCTTTCGGCTGCCGGAGGAGCTGAAAGATGAACTCCCCCGGATGGACACTCTGCTCTGCAGCCTGATTGAAGACTCCGTAAATTACCTGGTTCAAACCAATTCCGGCAAGGCCAATGAGCTCATAGACAGGATCAGGGAGATCAAGAGCCGCATTGGGGGGCTGTCCAATTCCTCCCAGAGCAAGGATGAATCCGAGCTCCTGGCACGACTGATTCTGGCCGGCAGCATGGAAAGGATGCTGGACTATATCATGAATATCTCCGAGCTGACCATCAACCTCAGCCACGCCATGAGCTCCAATGAGAGGGCGGCATAAAGCCCCAATGCAGTCTTTCTAACAAGTGAAATTTGCATCGATCCAGTCAAGGCGGCCGGCAATGCCCTCCTCTGGCCGGCATAGGATATTAAGCCTTGAGCAGCCTGGACGCTCCGTAAATGATAAGGGTGACCATCAATATGGACGATGCCAGAGCCCCGGGAAATTCGGGGATGATCCCGGTGATGAATGTTAAAACTAATGATGCAATCAAAGTCAGGAGTAGGAGGACAGGAACTGCATGAATGGAGCCGGCAAGGGAAAGGTCGCTCATCCTCTCCAATAGAGCATATGGGGATGATCCCCTCTCTGCATCATCCTGTCTGCCTTCACCGTTATCGTACCCTTCCCTTGCATCATGCTCTCCCTGCTCCAGGAGATTCAGCTCATCTCTCTCTGCCTGATGGATGATCTCCAGGCTCTCGCTGTCTGCATCCTGACGATAGCCGAGCCAGGCCTCCTCATGGCCGGGAGGCCCTTGCTCCCATTCCCCGGCCGGCTTTACTGCCTTATCTCCTTCTTCCTCTGCCGGCTCATCCATTTCTTTTTTTATTCCCCACCCCTGCGGCCTGTCCTCATCATTCCCGGCAATCAGCCTTCAGCCTATCCGATCCGGGCATCTCTTGCCGACCGCCTTTATCTAGAAAGCTATCGTCAATGCGGGTGCGGTAATGAGGTATGAAGTCTCTCTCCTCTTCTGCATCCTTCCCCACTCCGTCGTCGGAGTGCGCTGCTGCCAAGCCCCGCCTTCCCCGTCCTCTGGCGGATCGATATCTTTGAAGATCATCATCACTGGAGAAGGATATGCGACGCGCCTGCTTGCCCTCCGTCCTCGCTACTCCTTCCTCATCCTCTCCCCAATCCAGGCTGGCCCTCCCTGATTCATCCTCAGACTCTCCATCATCTCCATGCTCTTCTGCCCCCTCGCCATCCTCATCATAGACGATATCCTCTCTCGAGTCCCCATTGCCCTGCAGACCCGGATCATCCCTATCCGGATTCTCAGAGTCGCGCAAAAGGGTGATAGGAACCCGGCTTTCTCTGCCCCCTGCAGAGAGGATTATCTCCCCATCAAGACGGCTTTTGTCGGCTGGCATCCTGGCCAGGACGGGAATGATCTCTTCGGCAATTACATGATGATCGGGCTTCCTGAGCCTGACCGCCTTGAATAAGGGACTGCTGGCCGCCAAAGATATGTTGGCCGGCTGGCCATGATTTATCACCTTGAGGTTGAAGATGGTCTCCTCGCCGGGAAGGAGATGGAAAACTATTGGCCTGGCATCCTTTGCCCCGTTATTGATGTGAATTTCATGATCCATTGCCCGATCCCCCTTATATCAGATAAAGCATAATATTGTATAAATAATTTGCTTTAGCCCTGTGGCGTCACCCTTATGCCAGCCGGCCCATGCCGGCCCGGACTCAATCCCTCAGATCAGGAGGCAGCATATTGGGTATGCCGTCCTCAATGGGATAGCACTCCCTGCAGGCGGGGCAGCAGAGCTTGCCCGTCACTATCTCCTTCTCGTTCTCCTCGAATACCTCAAGGGTCAGGTCTCCTTTGCAGAGGGGACAGGCCAGAATATCAAGCAGATCGCGTTTCATGGACCAGCATATCCCCCTCCGGAGAAGTAAAAGCTTTTGCACTAAAGCCGCAGGTCCAAGAGGCCGGCCGCATTTTTAAAGAATATGGCTTCTTCTTCCGCTCCGGACAGCCCCAGGCCTCTGATGATCTCCGCCGCCCGTCCCGGCTTTTCCCAGGGGTAGTCGCTTCCGAATATGACCCTCTCCGGTCCCATATCTATGATCAGCTCTGCTATCTCTTCCGGGTCCATATAAAATGAGACATAGGCGGTATCAAAGAAGACATTCTTTCCCGCCGGCAGAAGATGTCGCCGCACAGCATCCCACATGCGCAGGCCTCCCAGATGGGCCAGGACCACTTTTAGGTCCGGAAAGCTCTGCAAAGCAGCAGCAAAGCGCTCCGGAGTGCCGAAGACCTCGGGGCGGTCCAGAGGATCCCTGCCTGCATGGGCGATCAGAATCATATCCCTCTCCACCAGCCCCTGATAAAGCCGCTGGCAGCGAGGATCATCGGGGTACACCTGCTGGAGAAGCGGCATCATCTTCACCCCACGCACCCCTCTGGCAGCCAGCCGGTCCAGCTCCTCCTCCAGGTTTTCCATAAAAGGATGAACTGCCCCAAATGCGACAAGCTCCTGATTTTCTAAAGCTGCGGCCTGAACCCAGTCGTTGAGGCCTGCAACATCATGGCAGCCCTTGGCCAGGGGCAGCAGAACTGACCGGGATACTTTCCCCTCCTGCATCATCCGGCAGAGGTCATCCGGACCTCCGGTCCCAGGTACCTCTACCTTCAGCTTTCTCTTGGCGGCAGGGAAGATCTTGGCTGCCACTGCCTGGGGATAGATGTGAGTATGAAAATCGATGATCAATTCAGATAATCCCCATCTCGGAGCCCTTGCCGGCAAAGGCCTGCTGCTCTGCCTTCTTCTTGAGATCCAGTTGCAGGCGGATCTGCTTGTCCCAGTAGGGAGTGGCGAAGCGGGGATCGGTCAGCTCGCTTCTTAGAGCCTGCAGGTCCTGATCGGTCAGCTTGTCTGTGGAGAGGTTATAGTCCACGATGTCGCTGGGCTGCACACCCAGAAAACGTGCTGTCGGTGTGACCAGGTGCTCGGATAGGTGGGCGCTCTTGATAGCCCCATAGGCTATGCTGGCAAAGATGCGGTAGGACCAGGGGTCACCATCGGTGAAGACCACCACCGGCAGCCCGAGCTCGGCATTGAGCCTCTTGATGAAACGCCTCGTGGAGCGGGCCGGCTGGCCCTTGATATGCACCAATATGGCATTGAACTCCTGATCAAAGCCGTTCTCAATCAGCCGGGCATACATGCCGCCGGTCTCAATGGCCATGACCATCCTGGCGTCGTGACTGATAAATTTGATGTTGTCCACATTGAAGGGTATCTGGTAGCCGGCCTCGCCCACATCATCCTGGCAGTGCAGCTCCTTCTCTCCCCGCCGGGTCTTCTCCTTGAGGCGCAGCGGCCCGAAGACCGCAGCCCCATCCTCCTCCGGCCGGACATGGAAGTCCTCCCGGTGCAGAGAGGTTACTATCTCCAGATCCTCGATCAGCCTGTCGCTCTCCGCTTGTTCATGGAATTTGGCTATATCCCAGTTCTCAGAGATGTAATAGATCTCTCTCAAAGTAGAGCCGCGGTTGTTCTTTAGATGCTCATTGATCAGCAGTTCGGAGAGGTGAACCGTCTTGAGCATGGTCTTGGCTCCCCGAACTGTCTTGACGCTGCGGACCGTCTCCTGGTCTCCATAAACCCAGACATCATCCTTGCTGGAAAATTCGATATTGCCCTTGGTTCGGGATGGCAAGGATATGTAAGGCACTATTCCCTGCTGGAATTGATGATAAAGAGAATCGGCCAGTTGGAGAAGCTTCTCCTCTGCATAGATTCTTCTTTTCTATCAGACTGCTCCATGGACTAGATCACCCTGGCACCAGTAACTATCTCTTCATCCAGGCCCTCTACCACCGGCTCCTTCAAGGATACCCCATCGGCGGCAACCCGGTATCTGAGCAAGATGCTCTGGCCGGGAGGCAGGGAAAGCTTCCAGTGATAGTCGTAGCCGTCTCCCAGAGCAATTACCTTGGCCTCGGGAGAGACCTCGTCCGCCTGGACCGCCAGCACCTCATGCAGCTTGAAGGAGCGCACCAGGTCGCTGTGGTTCTCTACCCTGATTCCGACCAAAAGGCGGCCGTCATTTCTCTCCGCCGACCGGAAGACCAGGAGATTGCCCATGATCTTGGCCACCACTGGCCCGATATCCGGCTCCTCTTTTCCCAGGACATCGGAGAGCTTCCTGGCTATTTTGGGCAGGATCTTTCTGATGATCTCCTCCTTTTCTCTTCTCTCCGAGAGGACGCTCTGCCGGCTGAGGTAGCGGCGCAGTTTTCTGGCCACCTCTTTCAGGCCTAAGTCGACCTCGGCCAGGATCTCCGGCACATCCGCCACCGCATCCTTGCTCTCCGAGGTGAAGGGGATGTTGGTGGAGGCGATATGAATGAGCATCACCGCCGGCCCCACAGGAATGCCGGCCCCCGTGGGCTGGCTCAGGGAATAGTTCTTCCAGGAGACGCTCTCCACGGCATGGGTCAGGGAACAGGCACCCTGCTGATAGACCAGAGGGACGCGGTTGGCAAAGCGGAGCAGCTCCACCCGGCTCTCCTTCTGCAGCTCTCCTCCGTATCCCAGCCCAATCTCCACCAAAAAGGGGTTGCCGGAGTAGACCGAGACCGGCCGGACTGTTGTAGCTATATAGTCCAGGCGGTACTCCTTCTCCAGCCCGGCTTTGATCAGCTCCTCGCCTATGGGAGAAAGACAGTCTACGGGCGGAGACTTGACCCGGATCTGCTTGAAGGCTGAGTGCAGCCTCTTGGCAGCATCGTGTTCCAGGCTGCCGGGGGATTGCTCCGGGTCCAGGCCGGCGCGGCTGCATAGCTCCTGGGCGGAAATGGCCCCTATGGAGGAGAAGGTCTCCTTTAAAAAGACGCGCAGCTTCTTCTTGTCGCTGTAGCGCAGGAGCTTGATCAGCTCGCCAAGCTCAATTCCCGCCGGATGGGGGGAGATGGCATAGGCCCTCTTGGGCAGGCTCTCAGTGACTCTCTCAAAGATCTCCACATTTCCTTCCGGCTCCACCAAGGTCAGACGGGCGTGGGGATTGACTATGGCTGTGCTCTTGAGGGAACCATAAACGGACTGGCGGCGGCTGCGGACATAGGAGCCCTCCATCTCCAGCTCCACCCTGGTTCCCCTCGGCCTCTCCCAGTCTACATCCTCCATTTTTATGATCTCCGGCTCATTTTTGGCCGTATTGATGATCAGCTCGCAGTAGCAGGCCGGCTTATGGGGGGCGATCTTGGAGATGACCCGGGTGGGCTTGCCGGTGGTGAGCTGGGAGTAGAGCACTGCTGCCGATATGCCTATGCCCTGCTGGCCCCGGCTCTGGCGCAGGGTATGAAACCGGGATCCATAGAGCAGCTTGGCAAAGACGCGGGGGATCTCCTCCGGCACTATGCCCGGCCCGTTGTCCTCCACCACCACCTGATAGCATTCCCCGCTCTTCTTTATCTGCACAAATATATCCGGCAGTATCCCGGCATCCTCGCAGGCGTCCAGAGAATTGTCCACCGCCTCCTTGACACAGGTGATCAGCGCCCTCGGGGCGGAGTCGAATCCCAGGATCTGACGGTTCTTCTCAAAAAATTCAGCTACGGAAATGGCCTTCTGCTGCTTGGCCATCTCCTCGGCTATTTCCATAAAAGGGAATAAATGGGGCTAAAGCTCAGCCCCGACCACTGTCTGGGTGGCAGTCACATTATCGATCTCGCGGATGACGTCCACCAGCTTGTTGAGCATGCTCAGTCCCTCGACCTCGATGATGACCACGAAGTCGAATTCGCCGAAGACATGATAAACGTCCTTAATGCCATCTATCTCCTGCAAGGCATTGTAGACTGTCTTTTCCTGTCCCGGCACAACTTTTACCATAGTGACTCCAATTACCATTTCAATTCACCCTTGATATTGAGCTTCAGAGCGTTATATAAAACTTTTCAGCTCTTCTTTCTGATGTTGATGGTTTCTATCTCTTCATCGCTGTCCGATGCCGGCCAGCCGCCCAGAGATCCGACTTTCTTGATGCTGCCCTTTCGAGGAAGTGCATCCGTCTCCTCAAGCTCCTTGCCCACGGATTTCCCCCCGGCCTGAGCCGGGACGCCCTTGACCAGCGCAGACTCATGGGCAATTGTGCTGCCTGAGAGATCGGCTTTCAGGGTTGAAAGAGCCCGAATGGCCATCTGGCGGAAGTGCTCTATGTCGGTTTGATAATGCTGCATGGCTCTCTCTGCGTCCAGAACAGCAGGGGAAGAATCCCGGGCCGGCATGCTGTCTGCGGTGGTGAAATCCCCGGAGGCTGGCGGGACCCTGACCTTCCCAAGATCAGAAAGCCTCTCCATGGTTCGGCGGGCTGTGTCCAGAATCCACTGATTTCTGGTGAACTCATCTACCCGCGATATGGACTCTGCTCGGATGGATATGATTATGTTGCCGTCATCGGTCTGGTAAAGATTGGGCTTGCCCACCACAGCCACAAAGCAGGGGGCCTCCAAGCCTGCCAGTATCTGTGCCGCTTCGGGCTGATACTGTCCGGCGTAGATGAGTATGCTGCCTGTGGGGTCCACCACCCGGCCCCGCCAGTATTCCGTATCCCCTCCGATGTCGTCCTTCTCGGTTAAAGTGCCTACCAAAAAGACGCGGTTGCATTTGGCGCCTGTGGGGGTGAGAAGATAGGAAGGAGCATATTGATGCTGGTCCTCTCCGTCGCGGAAGGAGTAGTTGGAGCTTTTCAGCTCCTCGGCGAAGATCCTCCTGGCCACCTCACGGGAGAATCCAGTCATTCCTGCCATATTCATGCCACCTCCAGAGATACTAAAAGCCCATCCACCTGGGCCACGGAGACGGCAGACATCTCATTGATGCTTTCCACCAGAAGGTAGCGGTCGACCCTGGGCCCGGTGACTGTGTAGTATCTGCCCATCATCTTGCCCTCTATCATGGAGCGGACCACCTCATGGTCCAGCGCCTCCATAGCCATCTGCTTGGCCTGCTCCAGGGTGATGTCCACCAGCCTCTCCGTGGTCTCACGGTTGATGAGCACATCCTGAACCCGGCGGCCGTCATCCAGTACCGCCTTGATGCGCAGATCATATGTGCCATCAACTTTGCCGTGCTCGGTGCAGACTCCCTTGGCCAGAGATCGCTTGCAGACCGGGCAGCGCTTGATCAGGCCGGAGCCCTTCTGCAAGTCCACCAGAGCGCCGGAGAATTCCGCCGCCACCGACCCTATAGCTATATCACAGTCAAGCGGCTCGATCTGGCTTGTTCTATTGAGCTTGACCGAAAAGCGGTCCTGGAATTCGTCTGTGACCAGGTTCTTGAGCCGGTAGCTCTTGCCCTCCTCCAGATCAGGCAGCTCGGCCTTGGCCCATTTGACGAACTTTATAGTGCCGGTCTCATCTCCCACCAGTCCGGACTGGGAGATGGATTCGCTATTGGTCTCCCAGAGTTGGGCCACCTTGACCTCCAGATCCACCCACCGTCCCGGCTCATTGATCTCAACTACCTTGACCGGCTCTGCCGATGTTTTGCCTGCTGAT
The DNA here is from genome assembly GCA_002256595.1 of Methanosaeta sp. NSP1. Lineage (GTDB taxonomy): Archaea > Halobacteriota > Methanosarcinia > Methanotrichales > Methanotrichaceae > Methanothrix. Next base: position 15,010 of record NOLC01000138.1, read on the forward strand.
TTGGCCTCTACCTCAGTCTCCAGCGGCTCGATCTGGCTTGTTTTATTGAGCTTGACCGAGAAGCGGCCCTGGAATTCATCCGTCACCACCCGCCTCAGGAGGTAGCTCTTGCCCAGTTCCAGATCAGGAAGCTCGGATTTGGTCCATTTGACGAACTTGAGAGAGCCGGTGCCATCGCCCACCAGGCCAGTCTGAGATATGGTGCCTGAGGCCGGCTCCCAGAGGTCCAGGACTTTGACCTCCAGGTCCACCCACCGTCCTGATTCCTTGATATCTGCGATCTTGACCTTCTCCGAGCTGGCCCTGGCCACGGGCATGACCCCGTGCTCTTTAAGGAAATAATTCAAAACCGATCTTCTGGCCTCGCCTTCAGGCACACGGAAATCAACAATGAGCTTTTTCAGGCGAGACTCGATCTCCTCATCGGATACATCGATCTTCTGATCCCTAAGACGAATCTTTATCTGATCAACCATCTCTTTCATAGATATATCGCCCCCTGGTTTTTTTTGAGAGGTAAATGTAATAAGCGCCTCTGAAGTATTTAAGGTAGATTGGAGCGGGGCGAAAGTAATCTATTCCATATGATGCAGGATTATTCTGCAATGGAGATCAAAACCTGGTTTGGCAGGATCGATCTGGAGAGCGGCAAGCTTCTTTGCAGCGAAGATGAAAGAGGCAGGGAGGAAATCAGTGTACCGGGCCCGGAGGAGGCCAGGGCCTATCCCCTTCCCCAGCCGAACCTGCGCGCCCTGGCTCAGAAGACAGGTGTCTTCTCGGAGGAAATGCAGTATAATCAGCACCTTAGAGACTATGCCGTTTTGCTGGTGAAAAAGAAGCTGCTCCAGTCGGCCAGCGCTGAGCAGGATCTGCTCATGGGCATGCAGGCCCTGGACGGCATGTCCCAGGCCATCAATCTGCTGGACGAGAGGCTCTATGAATGGTCCAGACTGCACCGCCAGGAGATAGTGCATGGCAGGAGCCTGGCGGAGGGGCTGAGGGAAGACAGCAACATGGGCCGGCTGGCAGGGGCCATAATCGATCTCAGGGAATCGCGCCAGGCCATGGAGGAGGCGGTCTCGGCTGCGGTCCAGTCCCTGGCACCCAATCTCTCCGCCCTGGCCGGTCCCATCCTGGCAGCAAGGCTCATCTCCCGTGCCGGAAGCCTGGCCCACCTGGCGTGGATGCCCTCCAGCCGGCTGCAGGTTATGGGGGCAGAGAAGTCTCTCTTCAAGCATCTCAAGGGGCATGCACCCTCGCCCAAGCACGGCATCATCTACCGCCATCCGGCTGTGATCGGCTCGCCCCGCGGGCTGCGGGGCAGGGCGGCCAGGGCCCTGGCGGCCAAGCTCGCTATTGCTGCCAGGCTGGACGCCAATGGGGCCGGGCTGTCACAGGATCTGCAGGACGCCCTTGCGGCCAGATTGATGCAGATCAGGCAGAAAGGCGCGCAAAGGTCGAGGTCTTCGGGATAAGGATCAGATTTATATTCGAAGCCCTGGAATGGGTCTGTTGTTATGGTCGTGATAGGCGGATGAGAAGGCAAAGCGATGGCATGGTTCTAGGACTTCTGATCATATCGGCATTTTTGG
>NOLC01000107.1 GCA_002256595.1 Methanosaeta sp. NSP1
CCAATCCAGAGTGGAATTCTCTTTTTCCGCGAAATACCTTTCCCGAGATGCTTTAGCCTGGTTGCCGGTGCCCTCAACATCGATGCTTTGGATGTTGCTCTGATCAATATAATCGTCAACGGAAGAGCCCGATGCGGTGGATGCCGAATCTGGCAGCACCACGGCTTGAAATCCCAATACGAAAAGGCCGAATGCTATCAGAAACAGCCACGATACATTAGTCTTCATATTTGCTGAACCCCTTATCTTGTTTTCTGCTTCAAAGTTTCTTCCCATTGCTTATAAATTGTTGCTGGACTGAAAGCTGCTCTTTGATGCCTTAGAAAGAGATAAATCCCCTGGTGCATCTGATAGATAGGGGTTTGATAGATTTGAATCAGGAGGATTTCCTGCAGCAATTGGAGGGCATCATTCTGCCGGAGACATTCGACCAGGATCTATTGGATCGGGCGGCAGAGATGTTCGGCAAATGGGGCAAGGGCAGACATATGAACGAGAGTGAGCACCTCTTCGAATCCTTTGGCCTTGGCACTAAAACGGAAGACAGCCCCGAGGTCAAGATGCAGAAGGCCGCCCTGCGATTTGTCTGCACCAGAATGATGGAGGCACAGTTCAGCCGAAAGGAAGCCTCAGACCTCATTCGCAATTTCAACCGGCTCAAGGACCCAGGCTACAAATGGCTGGATTAGGACGCTACAGGCTCAATAATTCAGGTAGAAGTAAATGTGAAATCCCATGAGCAGCGAGGCCGCCCACATGCCTGCTGCCGCCTGCATGGCAGACTTCATAGAGAGACGGGGAGACAGACGCCTCTTGTAGACCAGGTTGATGTAGACGAATAGCGGTATCACGGCCAGGCCAAGTGCATGATGAAGCAGGATCTCTGCGACGAAGAGGGAGACACCTCGCCCCGGCTCCAGGAGGAGGCCCATGGCCGGGGACATCAGCAGGAGGATGGCCAGGATCTGGGCGGCGAAGGCCAGGCGGAGCAGCAGGCAATGCTTCTGGAAGCTCTTTCTCCTGGCCAGCAGGAGAGCATAAATGAGGGCAATAGATAGAGCCAACTGCAATATCAGATTTGAGGCCACCAGGGTCTCATGCTCCAGAGACATGTTATGGGATTAATCCTTGATTCTCTTCAGCAGCCAGGCCATGTTCTGCCCCAATGTCCTCATGGTCGCCATTCCCTCTTCGTCACCTTCCACATCCTTCTCCTCCAGGCCCATGCCTATGTTCCAGTAGCTGGATCCGGCCACGATCATCTGGCTGATGAAGAAGAGGTGGTTGATGGAGTCAAAGACATGAATGGCCCCCGCCCGGCGCACGGCTACCACTGCCGCACCCACCTTGCGCCTGAACATATCACCGTTGGCCTTGGCCACGAAGCCGGCCCGGTCGATGAGGGCCTTGGCCTCAGGAGTGAGGTCTGCAAAATATGTAGGCGAGCCTATGATGATCCCATCCGCTTTGACCATCTTTTCTATGCAATCGTTTATCATGTCCCGATCCTGTGTGCAGCGGCCATCCTTTTTCTCGTAACATTGGAAGCACGCTATGCACCCGGAAAGAGGGCCCTTGAGATGAACCAGCTCCGTCTCTATGCCCTGGCTCTCCAGCTCCCGGAGTACTGCGCCCAGCAGGGCGGCGGTATTGCCGTCCCGACGGGGGCTGCCGTTGAATGCCACAACCTTCATGAAATTGTTCCCTCTATTGGATATCAACTGAAATAGCTGTCTCTTCAGATCTCCACCAGGCGGTAGTCCCTGCTCCCAAGGCCAATCTCCTCCCCATAATCAAGCTGGATACGGCCCATGGTGCCCTCCCAGAGGCCCAGGAATTTATCCTCCCCCGGCTGGCGGTTCTTCTGCAGCAGGGTGTTGTCCAGGCCTGCCTGGCGGTTGACCAGATCGTAGCTGGCCTGGTCTATGGCCACCGGGTCAGTGGAGGCCAGGATGCCAATGTCCGGCACTATTGCACAGTCGCTCCAGGGGACGCAGTCGCAGTCCGGGGTGATATTGATCAGGAGGTTGAAGAAGCCAACCCGTCCTTCCTTTCCCGTCACCGCCCCCAGGGCGTACTCGGTCATCCTCTCCATGAAGGGCGGCACCTCCACCAGCCAGTCGAAGTCCAGGGCATGGGTGGAGCAGAGGCGCAGGCACTTGCCGCAGCCGGTGCACAGGCTGTAATCTATGGCAGTGATCTTCTTGTCCACGGCTATGGCCTGATTGGGGCAGCCCTCCATGCAGGAGCGGCAGCCGATGCACAGCTCGGCATTGAATATGGGCCTGGCGGAGTGCTGGTCGGCCTTGCCCAGGGGCGGTGCGCAGCCCATGCCCAGGTTCTTGACCGCTCCCCCAAAGCCGGCCGGCAGATGGGCCTTGAAGTGGGATACCACAATCATGCTGTTGGAGGAGGCGATCTCCCCCGCGATCTTGACCCTCTTGAAGTGCTTTCCCGGAATGGATACCTCCCGGAAGCTGTCACCCTGCAGGCCGTCGGCGATGATGACCGGCGCTCCGGCCACGGTGCGGCCAAAGCCGTGCTCCTCTGCCGTTTGCAGGTGGACGGCTGCATTGCAGCGGCTGCCCCCGTAAAGGGTATTGGTGTCGGTGAGAAAGGGCCGGGCGCTCCGATCCAGGATCTTTTCAGCAATGGGCCGGACCAGGACCGGATTGACATAGGAGTCGTTGCCCAGCTCGCCGAAGTGGATCTTGATGGCTGTGAGGTCGCCCTTTTTTATGACTTGGGAGAATCCTGCGGCATCAAATAGCCTGCGGATCTTGTTTTGCTTGCTGTCCTCGGGGCTTCGGGCCCTGATCCCGGCGAAATAGACTGTGCTCTTCAATTCCTGCCACCACCTGATGTATGGCATATGCTGCCGGGAGTAGAAGAATTTAATTGAGGCTAGCTCAGAGGGTGGCAAGGGACCGTATAACTACCGTTGGAGTTCAAACCTGAATGAAGAGCTCTCAACTAAGGCTTCATTCCGCCAGAGTCCGTCCGATCTGGCCAAAAGACGGCATATGATCATCTTGGCGGCATAGGATGCCAATGGCCTATCCGGTCAGGGCAGGGTCCAGATAAATGTGATGCAAAAATGTTGGTGGCAGCAATCCAGCCGCACCAGGGAAGAAGACTGCCGTCTGCATTTTTCAATAAAATT
>NOLC01000011.1:0-1737 GCA_002256595.1 Methanosaeta sp. NSP1
TGCTGGCGGCGGTGGTGGCATACCTGCGGCTGCTGGACGGGCCGGCATAAGTGCTCCTCTTTTTTCCACGGCCCCTGCGGATGGCTTCATCGGAGCTTGTCCATTTTTCATCTCAAAAATCTATAATTTTATTTGAATTCGTCTTAAGTAAAAATATCAATCATCCTCTCTAAGATCCATAACTCCTTTCTAATGAGTCTCATAGATATCATTTTAAGAATTTAATGGTAATCTCCAAAATTAATTACACAAGAAAAATTCTTATACCAGAAAGACCATGTATAGTTTACTATGCTGCCCGGATCTGCTCCCAATATTCTCCTGGCCGAGGACAACCCGGTAAATCAGAAGATGGCTCTGGTTATGCTCAGGAGGCTCGGCCTGCGGGCCGACACCGCCACCAGCGGCCGGGAGGTCCTCAGCGCAATGGAAGAGCAGCCTTACGATCTGGTGCTCATGGACATAGAGATGCCGGAGATGGATGGAATCGAGGCCACCAGGCTCATCCGCGAGCGCTGGTCCCTGGGCCCCAAGATCATAGTTCTCACCTCTCTTGAGCCCGACCTGTGTCGCGATATCTGCTACGACGCCGGCGCTGACGATTTTATCAACAAACCATTCCGGATAGATGAGCTTGATGCAGCCATCGGGCGCAGCCTGTCCGGCCAGTACCCAGCCATATCTCAAAGCCTGGCCCAGGTCGCCTCTCTGGTCTGAAGCCCTCCTCCAGTAAGAGGGGCCTCCTGCGGCCCGAATACATACGCCACCTCTCGCCAGGCCTTGTCCAGCAGTCCGGCGTAATGCCGCACATCAAAATGCGCAGCATTCTCCTCCGCCTCCACCTCCCAGCTCCCGGCATCCGCCACCACATATCCCATCTCCATGCCCGGCTCCAGGTGCAGCCCCAGCCTCTCGTGCGCCTTTATCGCCGAGGCTTCGGCGCAGCGGCGGGAATAGCTGGTCCTCCCCACCCGGCGGCGTATGACCATCTCCTGCGGCTGCGGCTGCGCCGGCCTCGCGGACCGCCTCGCCGCTGGAGGCGCCGGCCAGCAGCTCGAAGATCTCCTTCTGCATCCTGGCCACATAGGGAGGGGTGTCTCCCCTGCGGGCCATGACTCCCCGCACCTTGACCCGGCCGGATGTGAGCCGCCCGAAGTAGCGGTTGTAGGCTCCTCCTCCGTCCGCCAGGGGCAGGAAGACTATCCAGTCGTAGTCCTCCTTCTCCGTGAGAATGCCTGTCTCCCTCTCCACCGCCTGCTTGAATTCATCCGCCTCCTCCACACCTCCGGCGCCCCTAACCCAGAGGCAGTCCACAATGCCGTGCAAAACCTCCAGGTCCATACCTTCCGCCAGCTCCTTGATCTGCATCAGTAGTTCTCGTGAGATGGAAGTAATCCTCTCATGCACCTCTATCTGCCCGAACTTGGCGTTGCGGTAGCCGGTGTAGCCGAAGCAGGTGACCAGCATCCACTTCAATATGGCATCCTGTCCGACGTAAGAGGAATCCAACTTCTTCCGCCTCTTGGTCTCGATGCGCAGCTCCAGCAGTGGCGAGATGATGCTGCTCAAAAACCCCCTCCTCTCCGGATGGCGCAGCGTCTCGGGAGAAAGGTTGTACTTGACGATGATAGAGGGGTATAGAGAGGTGAAATCGATCTGGCTCACCCTCTCATAGAGCCGGGGCTCGGGCTGCAGTATCATGCCTCCCCGGTCAGAGCGCCGCAGGTCGGATATATC
>NOLC01000011.1:1751-2851 GCA_002256595.1 Methanosaeta sp. NSP1
TAGGAGGAGATGAGGGTGCCGGGAGTGTAGCGCGCCGCAAGGTTGGGAGGCAGGCCGGATAGCCGGGCCGCGAGCAATATGCCCCGCAGGCCCCCCTCCCGGTAGGCAAAGCTGGATGCCGTGTCTATCAGAATCCTGCCCTCGGGGATGAGGGCCATGTCCCTGTGGTTGGCCCGGCCGTAGCTCCAGTAGGAGCGTGCGGCCATGCGCCGGAAACCGCCGCTTCTGCTGATATGCTCCTCCAGCCCCAGCCTGGCCGCTTTCGCTGCCAAAAGCGGCATCCAGAGGTCGCCCCGGTCGACGAGCAGCACATCCGGATCGTGAAGGCGCACCAGCTCCATGAGATCGGATAGAATGCGTCTCTCATCTCCCTCCAGACGCCGCAGCCTTCTCTCTTCACCCCCATCCTCGGTTCCTTTTTCATCCTCCGCCTCCCCCAAGGCCAGCTCAACTCTGGATATAGCCCTCCGGCGCAGCGGATCTCCGGAGAAATGCAGCCGCATGGCTCTCAGGGGCGACTCGAAGTCGGGAGAGAAACGAGACTCATCCTCTCCGCCGCAGGGGAAGATGTCCCGCTCCGCCAGGTACTGCTGGTCTCTTCTTACATCAACATTGTACAGCTCTGCCGCGTAGCGCGTCTGTATCTCAATCTTCTCCGCCACGCTCCGGTCGGCGTAGATCAGGTAGCCCTCCTGCCGGCCGTAAATGGTGCAAAAGGATGCCTCCTCCAGGCGGTAGAGGCTTTCCAGAGCCTCGATCATCCCCCGGTGGGTGGCCGGGTCCGGCAGGTGGAGGTAAAAGGATGGAGGCTGCAGAACGGCGGTTCTGACCAGCCCCCGCTCCCTGGCCCAGAGGTGCACTGCCCCCTTGTAGTAGCTGTCGAAGATCCACATTGCCTCTCTCCGTGATCATCCTGGGTTTTGCAGTCCAGAGATAATTCAGATAGGGGCCGGGATAAATGGCTGAGGCGGGCGCGGGGGGAAAGTGATGGACTTGCATGCTGGGGCGTTATAGGGCTGGCATCTACTCCGACAGATCGCTTGGAAGAGACCTGTATGCTCATATGGCCATCTCCGCGAGTCTCAATAAATAGAATGGTC
>NOLC01000005.1 GCA_002256595.1 Methanosaeta sp. NSP1
CTGTCGTTATCTAATTTTTTTTATGTGAATAATAAGCGGCCTAGTTATTTAATTTTTTTCTATTAGTTAAGCTGAGCTGAAAAATATATCTTTTGATTTTATATAAATTATATGACGGCGCTTTAGAGGCAAAGCCAATTTATCCGCAAGCCGGAACAAGCTACACGCTATTCTGGATAATCCGCGTTTCCTTCGCATCTCTGCCCGGCGCTCCGACCAGAGAAAGCCCTCGCGAACTGCCGCTTATATGAAGCTTGTGAGCCATTTATAAGCAATTTAAATAGCCATTTATAAGCCTCAATCAACGCTTAAATACCCATATTATATATACCCCCAGTTTGTAAGGGATAATCCGGAGATACTTGAGTATGGAGTCCACAATTAATATCGAGAACGTGGTCGCATCCACCAAGCTGGCGGAAGAGTTTGACCTGCACAAGATCGAGGCCGATCTGGAGGGAGCAGAGTACAACAAGGAGAAGTTTCCCGGCCTGGTCTACAGGGTAAAAGCCCCCAAAGCGGCATTTCTCATCTTCACCTCCGGCAAGGTAGTATGCACTGGAGCCAAGAACGTCGAGGACGTTCGAACGGTAATAACCAATATGGCCAAGACCCTCAAGTCCATCGGCTTCGAAAAAATCGACCTGGAGCCGGAGATCCACGTTCAGAATATTGTGGCCTCAGCAGATCTGAAGACGGATTTAAACCTCAATGCCATCGCCTTGGGTCTGGGCCTGGAGAACATCGAGTACGAGCCGGAGCAGTTCCCTGGGCTGGTCTACCGCATCAAGCAGCCCAAAGTGGTGGTGCTCATCTTCAGCTCGGGCAAGCTGGTGGTGACCGGCGGAAAAACTCCGGAGGAGTGCGAAGAGGGTGTACATATCGTCCGGATGCAGCTAGAGAATATGGGGCTGCTGTAAATATTCTTTTCTCCGCAATGGAGTATTAGCAGCAGCATGATGAAGTGGGTGAAGGAATAAGGTTATTGAAATGATAATTAATATATAAAAATTATTAAAAATTTTGATCTTACCTATCTCAATTCCAATTCAGCCTATTCCAATATTCGTACTCGTGCTCCCAACTATCCTTGTTCATCTTAACCAATGCCTTGAAGTACTCCCGGATCTCCTCCTGCATCTCCCTCTGCTCGATGTAGTCGCGCTTGATCCGGATGTCCTCAGCCAGGCTCTTTCCTAAGAGGGTAGCCTTCTTCTCTGCTTCCTCCATGGCCGCAGGACCCTGATTCATGGCCACACCTATGCTGCCGGTGACGAATGCACCGAAGTTGATCATCAGGCCGTCTAGATATGTTGTGACCTGATCGAAGTTGCTGCCCCCACTGGCTACGCTGGCGCAATACTTCCCAGTGAGGAGCTGGCAGTGAACTGCATCGGCCATGCGGTCAATAAGGGTCTTCATCTGGGCGGTGACGGTATGGAAGTAGTTGGGCGAGCCCCAGACCAGGCCGTCCGCAGCTAAAATCTTATCGTACAGACCCTGGAAGTCATCCTTTTGCACGCACACTCCGGTCTTGAAGCAGACCTGGCAGGCATTGCAGAATTTAATGTCCAGATCGCATACGTCCACCAGTTCCACCTCTGCCCCGGCCTCTTTTGCTCCATTGAGCAGGGCCTGGACCAGACGCAGAGTGGTGCTCTTCGAGCTGCGAGGGCTGGCGCAAATTCCTAAAATCTTCATCATCTTCTCCTTCTTTTATTTTGCTACTGAATTCTTATCTGCCTGATAATTTCAGCCTTTCTCCTCCACAAGATAGCCCTTAAGCCCATGGCCAGGAATCTAGGTCACCACTGCTTTTTGAAAGACCCGCCAGGCTACCAGGAACATGGCCACAGCAAAACCGGCCAGGGCAAGAAAAGAGAGCATAATATCCGAGCTGCTGTAGACATAATGAATGCCGATGGCATAAAAGTCCTGGCCCACGGCGAAGTAGCGCACCCCGTTGACCAGATGAGTGAGCGGATTGAACTGGGAAAGCAGCTTCACCACCGGCGGGAAGGCGTCCACCGGGTAAAGCGCATTGCTGGCGAAGAAGAGGGGCAGGGTGAGCAGGGTGATCACGGCTTGAAGCCCCTCCGGTGTGTCCATGCTCATAGATATGGCTGAGGAGAGGAAGAGAAATCCTATGGAGAATACTCCCACGAAGAGCAGTACTCCTAGTATCGCCCCGGCGGTCTGGAGCAGGGTGTAGCCGGGAAAGAAGCGCACCCCGATCACCAGTCCGAAGCCCATGATCACCATCACCTGGATGAAGGACTTGGTGACTCCTGAAAGGCCAATTCCCAGGATGATGTGGTTTCTGGGCATGGGGCTGGCCAAAAGCTCCCTCATCAGCCCCCAGTTCTTGTCGAACAATAGTGTTATGCCCCCGAAGAGGCTGGTGAAGAGAGTGGTCAGAGCAATCACTCCTGCCCCCATGAAAGTGAGATAAGATATTGATTCCACGCCGTACGGCAGCGCCAGGCCGGAGCTGAGGCGGGAGAAGTTGCTGGACATGGCTGCCCCGTAAAGGGCCATCCAGAGGGCCGGCTGGATAAGGGAGACCACCAGGGCGATTCTAAAGCGGACGAAGCGGAGCATGTCGCGCCAGTAGATAGTCAGAAACTCCCAGGACATTCTAACGCACTCCTTTTGACAGGGGCAGACGGTGCAGCTTTCCGGCGCCAGCGTCCCGGATATCTCTTCCTGTATAGTGCACAAATACGTCATCCAATGTGGGCTTCTTTAAATTGACGCTGCTCACGCTTATGCCCTTTTCTTGCAGGCGGTTCATAATGAGAGGCAGGCAGCGGGTGCCATCGGCATTGATGGTGACCGCCAGGCCCTGGGAGGTGGATTTTATGCTGCGCACGGATTTGAAGCCCCCCAGAATATTCTGCGCGGCCTCATTGTCGCTGGTGTCCAGGTAGATCATATCGCTGCCCAAGGCGTTCTTGAGGGCGGCCGGCTCTCCGGAGGCGATGATCTTGCCGTGGTCCAGTATGTCTATCCAATTGCTTACCTGGTCCGCCTCGTCCATGTAATGGGTGGTCAGGAATATAGTCGTCCCCGAGTCGTTGACCCGTTTGATGTACTCCCAGAGCCTGCGCCGGGTCTGGGTGTCAAGGCCGATGGTGGGCTCGTCCAGAAAGA
>NOLC01000056.1 GCA_002256595.1 Methanosaeta sp. NSP1
TGGCACATCCGCCCAGCGCGTGGGGTGGTTCAACAAAGGCCTTGATTCAGGAGAGATATCGTCCTGCAACTGTCCAGAGCTTCCTGCGGTCGGATGATAGACATAACCAGGAGAGAGGCCCCTCCTGGGTGCCTGTTTTTTCCTCCTGCCGCCAGCAACGGACGCAGGCACGCCTTAAGCCAATAGCAGTTGACATATGATGGGCGAGACACCCAAGCGCTGGAACCGAATCGAACCGTTCTTCTATTCTATAGGGACAGAGATTTATATTCCTTTATTTATAACGGCATCATGATGCGATTGTCAGGGCATTGCATATGCCGTGGTTTGTCCGCCCTGGAGCAGAGGATAAAATGGGCCCTGCCGGGATTGGGAGGGAGCAAATCAAGGCGGCCAACAAGAGGAGAGATTCGAACCGCTTATCATGAAGCAGGGCATGCCGTGGCCTATTTCGTGTATGGATTGGACTTTGACTATGTCTCGATCATGCCGGAGCAGATCGAAGGCATAAGCTTGAACGGCGTGGTCAGGAGGCTTTCGCCGGTGCATAGTCTCCCCCGGTCCCCGGAAGATGTGGATCTCTATGTCTCCCGAGTGATCAACGCTCTCTATGCGGGCGGCATATCTGCATCTCTTTATGCCAGCGGCCCTAATCTATCTGCATCCAATGCAAGCGATGAGTGCAAAATAAAAAACTTATGCGAAAAGAGGGACAATTGGAAATGCAATTTCGCTGTTGGGCCTAAAGGGGATCTGTATCTTAAGCAGCGATACCAAGAAACCCTGGAGCTGATGATCTCTCATGCCCGGCTCATTGATGCTGTCGCCAGGGCATTGTTGCTCAAACAAAAATTGCTGCATAACGAGGTAGCTGAGCTTTATTATGCTTGGACGGATGAAGAGAGCACCCTTTTCGACCCTAAAGCTCCCTAAAAAAGATCGAAAATTCAGGAACAGCTTGGCACTCCCGATTTTGGGCCGGAGTCGGTGAGAGCTTGTCCATAAAACCTCCCAACGATTTCAAAGAACATCTCTCACCCGGTCGTAGCTGAATACCGGACCGTCCTGACAGGTATGATAGGGGCCGATGGCGCAATGCTCGCATTTGCCCACGCCGCATTTCATGTGCCGCTCCATGGACACATAAATATCGGCCAGGTGGAATCCTCGCTCCATGAGCTTTCTGGCCACCGCATTGATCATCACCGGTGGGCCGCAGATGGCCGCAGAGCCGGGGTCCAGGTCAAAGCGGTCGATGAGGCTGGTGACCAATCCCACATTCCCCTTCCAAAGCTCATCGCCGATGTCCACAGTCACTGCCACCTCCATTCCCGCCCTCTGCCAGCTCTTGTACTCCTGCATGAAGTAGAGGTCCTGGCTGGTGCGCGCTCCGTAGGCTACAGCCACCTTGCCGAACATCTCCCGCCGGTCGGAGATGTAGTTGATGAGCGATCGAAGGGTGGCAAATCCCGAGCCGCCGCCGGCGATGACCACATCCCTCATCATCCGGTCCAGTGGAAAGCCGTTTCCGTAAGGGCCGCGTATTCCCACCACATCTCCCACCAGACAGTCCATGATTCCGCTGGTTACCTTTCCCGCCCGACGGATGCATAGCTGCAGGCTTCTTCTGGTAGGGGATGAGGCTATGGAGATGGGGCATTCGCCCAGGCCGAAGACGGAGATCATGACGAACTGCCCGGGCAGATATCTGAATTCCGTTCCCTCTTCCAGGAGCTTGAGGGTGATCAGATAGGTGTTGGGAGATTCTATATCTATGTCCACTATCTCCGCCTGCATGGGAATGTACTCGCTCATCTTTTCGTCTCCCGGCTCCGTACGCTCAGATCGGCTCTGTTTATGGACGCAGGACAGGCCAGACGGCAGCGTCCGCAGCCCACGCATCCTGGAAGGCCTGTGATCTTGGGGATGTCCTCGAACTTATCCTGGTACCAGTGCCGGAGGCGCTGACCCGGCGTACGCCAGGGATTGGCTCCTGCGGTGAGGCGGGAAAACCCGGACAAGAGGCAGGAATCCCGGCAGCGCAGCCTCTCTCCGTCCGGAATGCCCCGGTCCAGTATATTGAAGCAGTGACAGACGGGACAGACGAAGGTGCATCCTCCACAGCCCAGGCACTCCCGGCCCAGTGTCTCCCAATCAGCCCTTTTTATGGCCTCTCTGATCTGATGGCAGGATCGATCCCGGGGCATGGACTCTCTTGCCATCTGCATAAGCCTGGCCTTCTCCAGATCATGGGCCGATTGTGCAGGCTGCAACAGATCGGAAGCGGCGTTGAGAATAAGAATCCCGGCCGGTGTCTCGGCCTGACATAGAAATCCGTTGCCTATATCGGTGAACTCAAGGTCGCAGGGATCCTGAGCCTGCGGCCCTGCCCCAAGAGAGGCACAGAAGCACTCATCTCCCTTATTGGTGCAGTTGAGCACCACCAGGGAGGTAGCCCTTCGGCGGCGGAAGTAAGCCTGATCGGGTGGCTGCGAGCCGAAGATCCTATCCAGCACGGTTATGGCGCGCAGATCACAGGGTCGGATGGCAAAGAGCATCCTGGGAGGGATCTCATCCTCCTTGAAGGTGTAGCGCCCCGATTCCTGAACATATCGAAAGAGGGTCTCCTTATGGGGGAGCAGGAACTCTGTGGGCGGAGAGAGCGGGTTGTTCTTTAAATCGAGGGGCTGGCCCTTCCAGGTGGAATAGACCGCACCTGCCGGTGTTGCTACCGGCGCTATGACCTCCATCTGACGGCTCAGCGCCTCCAGGAGAGGCATAAGCCTGTCCCTCTCCAGGAAGGCTTTCATGGCATCACCTTGCGGAGGCTTGCGGCTGAGACCTTCAGCTCCGCAATCTTGGAGAGGGGATCGATAGATTGAGCGGTCAGAGCATTGGCTGGGGCCTCGGAGAAGTGTATGGGCATAAACAGACTTCCTCGGGGAAGAGAATCAACAAGGCGTGCCTCGGCAGCAATGCTGCCCCTTCTCGTCTCCACTCTGACCTTCATGCCCTCCCGAATTCCCATAAGCCTCGCATCCTCTAAATTGATCTCCACAAAGGGAGCCGGGATCTCCCGGTCCAGAAGAGAGGTCCGGCGGGTCATGGTTCCGGTATGAAAGTGATAGAGGCTCCTGCC
>NOLC01000119.1 GCA_002256595.1 Methanosaeta sp. NSP1
CCATCTCGCCGCTATCGAGGATCTTGTAGCGCATGATCAGAAGATGAGTATCTCCGAAGCGCAGGGCATTGCGAGAGACGCTTCCCAGGAGGGCGCTCTGGATACGGCTCTTTCCCCGGGCGCCCATGGCCACCAACGATGCCTTCTCCTCCTCAGCCACCCTCTGCACGGCATTGCCGATCTCTCCTTCCAGAACAGAGACCGCGCGGACTTTGACCTCAATTCCCGGTGCGGCTATCAACTTCTTCTCTTCCATCAGCCGTGCCTCAACCTCTTTGAGCTCGGCCACCGGGTCCCATACTCTGGTGATTGCGCTTCTGGAAATCACACTCAAAAGGACAACCTGCTTTATGCCGGGAATCTCACCGACGCATTCGATGACTTTCTTTGCATGCTTGGAAAAATCCGTTGGGACTAGAATCTTTTCGAACATTACACTCACCAAGATCTAAAGAGGCATCGATGGTATTTGTAATTATCGAAAATGAAAAATATATTCGACGGAAATTGAAGTAATAAAAAAATAAAAATAATTGAAGATAAACACGATGGGATATGCTATTCAAATCATCCCGAATAAGTCCACCCTATGACCATCTCCCGACCTTCCGGTTGCGCCCTTTAAGGCAGTCTCCTGCGCGGGAAGATAAAATCTCCGTGCATACTCCTTGGCCATGCGACGGGTGGAGAAATTCGGTCCGGTCATCTTTATGGCCTCTTTCATCACCGCCGTCCAGCCATGCGAGATTCCGTCTTCGTCCACATCATAGTATAGTGGAACTATATCCTTTTCCAGAAGATCATAAATCGCTGCCGCATCTATTGCATCCCTTTCCGGGCCGTCTGCACCCTGCACCGCCCAGCCGTTCTTGCTGTTGTAGCCCTCGATCCACCATCCATCCATTATCGATAGCTGGGGCACGCCATTTAGCGTGGCCTTCATGCCACTGGTGCCGCTGGCTTCCATGGGCGGCAGCGGATTGTTGACCCAGACATCCACGCCGTGTACCAGGTACTGGGCCAGCAGCTCATCGTAATCCTCCACAAAGGCGATCCTCCCCCCAAAAGACTGATCCTTGGCTGCATTGAAGACCTGCTGCAGGATCTGCTTGGACTGCTGATCATCCTGATGGGCCTTGCCGGCAAAGACTATCTGCACCGGCCTCCAGCGATCGCTCACAATCCTGGACAGCCTTGCCATATCCTGGAGCAGCAGAGCAGGCCGCTTATAGGAGGCAAAGCGCCTGGCAAAGCCCAGGGTCAGTACCGCCGGATCCAGCAACACCCCCGAGGCCATGACATTATTGGGATCTGAGCCCTCCCGCCTCCACTTCTGCCGCGCCCTCTCCCTCATCTTGGCTATGAGCATCTCCTTCATGAAACGGTGATGCTCCCATAAAATCCGGTCAGGAATCTCGTCCACCAGCTCCCAGATGGCAGGAGAGTCATGCTCCTCCAGCCAGGTCCGACCCAGGTAGCGGTTGAATATTTCGTCTCCCAGCCTGCGGTCAATCCAGGAGGGAACATGCACCCCGTTGGTGATGTGCTCAATGGGAATTTGATTCGTGGAGAGCTCTGGCCAAAGCTCCTTCCACATCTCCCGGCTGACCTCTCCATGCTTGGCGCTTACAGCATTACGGTAAGCACTGCCCCGCAGGGCAAAGGCGGTCATATTGAAGCCCTCCGGCCTGGCCGGGCTCATCCCCAGACGGAACAGCTCGTCTCGGGAGAGATCCAGAGCGGGCAGGTAGGAGCCGAAGTACTTGTCCATAAGCTGATAGGAAAATACATCATGCCCGGCTGGAACAGGGGTGTGAGTGGTGAAGACGGTGGTCTGGCGGACAAGCTCGGAGGCCTCCAGGTGGCTCATGCCTCCCACCACCTTGTCCCTGATCCTCTCTAAAATGGCGAAGGCAGGATGGCCCTCATTGAGATGGATGACCGAATAATCCAAGCCCAGATGGCGCAGCAGCCTGACTCCGCCTATGCCCAGGACAATCTCCTGGCGCAGGCGCTGCTCCAGGTCTCCGGTGTAAAGCCGGTCGGATATCACCCTGTCCCAGGGGCTATTGATCTCGCTGGATGTATCTATGAGAAAGAGCCTTATCTTTCCCACCAGGACCTCCCAGACCTCCAGATAGATGGGCTGGTCCATTACCGGGACTTTGACGCTGATGGGATTTCCATCCGCACCAATCATCTTTCGGATGGGAGCATTCTCCCGGTCGATCATCTCACAGTCCCCCACCTGCCAGCCATCGGATGAGATCATCTGTCGCAGGTAGCCCTGAGGATACATGAATCCCACTGCAACCAAAGGTATGCCCAGATCGCTGCACTCTTTGAGAAAGTCCCCGGCCAGAAATCCCAGGCCTCCGGCGTAAAACGGCAGGGCATGATGCAGGCCGTACTCGGCTGAGAAGTAGGCTATTCTGCACGTCTCCGGTGCGGCCATGCTCTGGCAAAACCAGCCGGCTCTGGGATTGAGATAGCTCTCAAAGCGGGCCATAACGGAGTGGTAGTGCCTCATAAAGTGGGGATTGGATGCAGCCGCCTCCAGCGCCCGATCATCCATGCGGTTGAGCATCTTAACCGGATTGTGGTTGCTCAGGAACCAGCCCTGACGGTTCAGGAGCTTGAATAGCTCCCGGCCTTCGGGATGCCAGCTCCACCAGAGGTTATAGGCCAGATCTCTCAGACCGGATATTTTCTCCGGCAAATGGGGAAACTTGTCTTTGATGCCTTGCATGATTCTGTCAGCTCCAAGCCTCATGGATTTGAGGGCTCTTTGGAGATATATCCTTCGATCAGATATTATTTAAATCACAGTTATTTTAATAATTCATATCTGTAGAAAAATTCAAATAATACTTTGATCTTCAGAAGATATGTGCAACTGGATTTGTTCTGCCTGACTGACCGGAAAATATTGATAACATTGCTCCTTATATCCAGTCTGATCCCCGCCCAATGCGGGGAAGGGGACCTGGACGGAGATGATTCTGTTCTGGATATCGCTTCGGCCAGCCAGCAGAATCAGGCCGGACCTGTTGTCAGTCCTCTCCTCAGTAATCATCCGCCGCAGCAGCCCTCCATTGCGGCAGGGCCTATATCTAGCCCACCAGCCGTCGCC
>NOLC01000078.1 GCA_002256595.1 Methanosaeta sp. NSP1
CCTGGCCAGGGCAGAGGGGCTGGTCATAGCCCTCTTCGGTCATCACGAGCAGCTCTACTCTGCCAGGATGGCCTGCCCGGTCTGCGGCATGGCCTTTGACACCATCTATGCCGAGGGCCAGCGCCGCTATGTTGAATCGCTATCCTCCTACGCCCGCCAGTTCCTGGGCCAGATGGACAAGCCCGATGTGGACAGCATTGAGGGCCTTTCCCCGGCCATCTCCATAGAGCAGAAGACCACCTCCAAGAATCCCCGCAGCACTGTGGGGACGGTGACCGAGATCTATGATTACCTTCGGCTGCTCTTCGCCCGCATCGGCATTCCCCACTGCCCGGTGCACGGCATAAAAATCGAGTCCCAGTCGCCGGAGAGGATAGCAGAGAGCATCCTGGAGCAGGCCCAAAAGGCTGCCGGCAGGCCGCACGAGGAAAGGCAGACCCCTGGGGAGGAAAGAGAGGAAGGCACACAGGTCACCATTCTGGCCCCCCTGATCCGCCAGAAGAAGGGGACCTACGGCCAGCTCTTTGCCGACCTCAACGCTGAGGGCTTCTCCCGCGTCCGTGTGAATGGCGAGATCCGCCGCACCGATGAGAAGATCGATCTGGACCGCTACAAAAAGCACGATATAGATCTGGTCATGGACCGGCTGGATCCATGCCAGGACCGGGCCAGGCTGGTGGAAGCGGTGGAAAATGCCCTGGCCAGGGCAGAGGGGCTGGTCATAGCCCTCTTCGGTCATCACGAGCAGCTCTACTCTGCCAGGATGGCCTGCCCGGTCTGCGGCATGGCCTTTGACTTTGGAGCCTGTGAGGTCTGCGATGGCCTGGGCATAAAGATGGAGTTCGATCCGGAATTGATCATACCGGACCGGGAGCTATGCATAGCCGACGGGGCGGTGGCGCTTTACAGGAACATCATAGACGGCTGGCGGGGCCAGCACCTGGCTGCCGTGGCCAAGCACTTTGGATTTGATATCTTCACTCCCATAAAGGACCTATCCCAGGAGCAATTCAGCGCCCTGATGTACGGATCGGACCAGCGCATCCAGTTCTCCATGAGCATGAAAAATGGGGACGCCTACTGGCAGCATAACGGCCAGTGGGAGGGGCTGGTGCCCCAGAGCATCCGCCTCTACGGCCAGACCGCCTCCGATTACCGCCGCGAAGAGTTAGAGCGGTTCATGAGGGTCCTGCCCTGCCCCGCCTGCGGTGGCAAGAGGCTCAAGGACAAGGTTCTGGCGGTGAAGATCGCCGAGAAGTCCATTGTGGATGTGACCGACCTCTCGGTTTCCGAGAGCCAGGCCTTCTTTGCCCGCATTGGCCAGCTGCTCACAGAAAAAGAGCAGGAGATCGCCCGCCAGGTCTTGAAGGAGATCTCCTCCAGGCTTGGTTTTTTGGAGCATGTGGGTCTGGGCTATCTCAACTTATCCCGCAATGCCGGAACCCTATCCGGTGGCGAGGCCCAGAGGATCCGCCTGGCCACCCAGATCGGCTCCAACCTCACCGGTGTCCTTTACGTCCTGGATGAGCCCTCCATCGGCCTGCACCAGAGGGACAACGCCCGGCTCATCGAGACCCTGAAGAAGCTGAGGGATCTGGGAAACACCCTCATCGTGGTGGAGCATGACGAGGAGACCATCCGGGCAGCGGACCATGTGCTGGACATCGGGCCTGGGGCGGGAATCCATGGCGGCTATGTGGTGGCAGAGGGCCGGCCGGAGGAGATCGAGGCCAGTGCCGCGTCCCTCACCGGCCAGTACCTCTGCGGCAAAAAGAGAATCGATCCTCCGGCTGAAAGGAGAAAAAGCAGCTCTTTCATCCGCCTATTGGGCTGCCGGGAGAACAACCTGCAAAACATTGATGCGGCCATACCCCTGGGAGTCTTTACCGCCGTCACCGGTGTCTCCGGCTCGGGCAAGTCCACCCTGATCTACGACACCCTCTACCGGGCTCTGATGAAGAAGATCTACCGGTCCAGCGCCGAGCCGGGCCAGTTTGACAGCATGGCCTTCGACTCTGAGGTGGACAAGGTTATAGTTATAGACCAGAGCCCCATCGGCCGGACTCCCCGCTCCAATCCCGCCACCTATACCAAGATCTTCGATCCCATCCGGCAGGCCTTTGCCGAGACCAAGGAGGCCAAAGTTCGGGGCTACAAGGCGGGGCGCTTCTCCTTCAACCTGCGGGGAGGACGGTGCGAGGCCTGCCAGGGAGACGGCCTGATCAAGATCGAGATGAACTTTCTGCCTGATGTTTACATCGAGTGTGAGGAGTGCAAAGGGAGCCGCTACAACCGGGAGACCCTGGAGGTCAGATACAAGGACAGGTCCATTGCTGAGGTCCTGGACATGACTGTGGAGGAGGCCCGGGAGCACTTCCAGAACATCCCGACCATAAAAAGCAAGCTGGACACACTGGTCGGGGTGGGGCTGGGATACATCAAGCTGGGGCAGAGCTCGACCACTCTTTCCGGTGGCGAGGCCCAGAGGATCAAGCTCACCCGCGAGCTGGCCAAGCGGGGCACGGGCAGAACGGTCTATCTGCTTGACGAGCCCACGACGGGCCTGCACTTCGATGATGTCAAGAAGCTGATCTCCGTCCTGGATGATCTGGTGGCCAAGGGCAACAGCGTGGTGGTGATAGAGCACAACCTGGATGTGATCAAGTGCGCCGACTACATCATCGACATGGGCCCGGAGGGGGGCAGCGCCGGGGGCCGAATCGTGGCCCAGGGAACGCCGGAGGAGGTGGCAGCGGTGGAAGGGAGCCACACGGGGATGTACTTGAGGACAAGGGTAGGAAGCGGAGCTATGAAGAGGATTGCAGGGAAAAAAGGAAAAAGTGGAAGGGCTTGAGGAATTGCCGGATTCCCTGATGGTTGAGATTGAGCATGGCCTGTAAATTATCCAGGAGAATGATTGAGCACTTATTTAATAATTTTTAAAATTTTCTTTTGATGAGCATAAGGTGGGTGAGCGAAGGGAGGGATTAAAGCGATTGTAGGAGGGAACGGTCCTTCGCCCTTTTAATAATTACTGGATGGACCGCAGAGGGATAATAGGGCTCATCCCTGCACCCAAAGCTCCTGCGGCCATTGCCCATCCCCTTCGTGGCAAAGCTTGTCGTTCTCTCCTGCCTGAAAGCGGCTGCGGATCATCTCATCCACCTCCGAAAGCCTGACCCCGAAGACCTCCGCCAGGATCTCCCTGGCCGCCTCCAGCTCCATTGCCTTCCTATCGCATATTGCCGTCCTCTGTAAACCAAATAGCTGCTCAAAGACTGCGGCCATGATATCTCCTACTACGTATAAGGATATGAATCTTTTCAGGAAAACAATATCAATGAATCATTTTTACACAATAGAAAGTATGAATAAGATACAAATGATGCCATGAAAAATCCCGGCAGGCTAAAAGGAGGGAGGGAAAGTCGTGAAGGAAAAGGGATGTAGGAGGGAGATGCAACGACTTTCGCCGAAAGCTATATAGTCAATTGCCGAGATAAATAGTTTTCGCTATAGAGGCATAGAGGATCCTGCCGCTCCGCACAAATGTATCGCTTAGCAAGGTGATGCCATATGGCCGCCAAACGCTGCACAGAAAGATCCGCATGTCGGCAAATGGAGAAGGTCCAAAATAGAATAGGGTCTGGAAAAGCCTGATGGAAAAGCGGCTTACTCATCTCTCAGCCTGATCTCCAGAGACATCAGATCCTCTGCCACGGTGCTCCTCTGGAATATGGATCTGGCCTCTTTTAAGAGGACGGATGAATCCTCCGAGTAGCGGGAGCTGATGTGGGTTAGGACCAGCATATCCACTCCGGCGCGCCTGGCTATCTCCGCCGCCTCCGCTGCCGTGCTGTGCTTGGTCTCCCTGGCCCACTCCGCCATATCGCTGGCCAGGGCGCAGTCGTGGATGAGCAGGTCTGCTCTTCGGCTGGCGGCCTCCACCGATGGGCAGGGCCTGGTGTCTCCTGTATAGACCACCTTTCTGCCCGGCCGGGCCGGACCCATGACCTGATGCGGCTCTATCCTCCGCCCCTCGATTTCTATGCTCTGGCCGCGTTGCAGCCTTCCAAAAAGCGGCCCGGAGGGGACGCCCAAAGATACGGCTGCCTCGCGGTTGAAGCGTCCCGGTCGTTGCTCCTCCTCCAAACAGTAGCCCAGGCTGGGAACGCTGTGCTGGGTGGAAAAGGCCCTCACCTGAAAGCCCTTCATCTCCATGGCCTCTCCCGGCTCAAGCTCCACCGCCCGGACGGGAAAGTCCCGCGAGAAGTAGCAGACAGATTTAAAGCATTCCAGCATCCGGGCGGTGTGAATGGGACCGGCGATGGTGATGGGCTCCACTCTTCCCTGAAAGGCCATGGTCTCCAACAGGCCGGGAATGCCCAGGATATGATCTGCGTGCAGGTGGGTCAGAAAGATGTGAGTGAGGCGCATCATACCTGTCCTGGCCCGCATCATCTGCCTCTGGGTTCCCTCGCCGCAGTCGAAGAGTATCATATCCCCCTCCCGGTTTACAAGTACGGCAGAGGGATTTCTCTCCGGGGTGGGAAGCGATCCGGCGGTTCCGAGAAAGGTCACATTGAGCATCGTAGGCCTCGTTCTTGCTTTGCGGAGCAAGAGACAATTTTTCTACCATATCATCCTTTGCATCTCCTTTCGAATTCACAAAAAATGTATTGTGCCTCGAGACAATAATGAGCCTTAGTTTGCCATTGAAGCAAGATCTGGGCTGAGACTCATTTCTCAAGAATCATGGCCCAGGTTCCTCTTCTGAGAATTGATTTCCATATAGGATTTGATTGGCGGCTCATTTGATCGGCGGCAGGCTCTTTGCCATGTATTCATGCCCGAATAAAATAAGATAGGGCCGTTCCCTTGCCCTACTTGCCGGACGACTTCTCCACCAGCCCCCAGCCTCGATCTTTAGCGTAGACCTGCAGCACCTCCTGGACCATGACCATGAACTGCTCCTGGCTGTAATTAAGCTGGGAGGCCAGCCTCTCCACCAGAGGCTCAACGCTCTTGACCTCATCGCTCTTGATGCTCCGCAGCACAACTGCCGCCAGGGCCATCAGCCGCAGCCCTTCTGCCATCCGGTCCTGTTGCACGGCCAGGGCACCCAACTGGAAAAAGGATCCCGCTTCTGCCGCTCTATCGCCCAGCTCCTGGTTGATGGCCAGGGCCTCCTTGAAGCTGCTTATAGCCAGCTCCTTCTCTCCGGCCTGGGCCTGGATCAGCCCCCGGCTGTGCAGTATGGCTGCCACCCCTGCCTGATCTCCCATCGCCCTGAAAAGGGGCAGAGCTCTGGCGTACTCTTCTGCGGCATTTTGGAAGTCGCCCCTTTCCAGGTCCAGGCTAGCCAGGTTGAATAGGGCAAAAGCTGCGCTTCTGCTGTCACCAGATGACTGCAGAAGCTCCAGGGACCGGTTAAGCCTCTGCCGGGCAGAATCGAAATTGGAGGCCATCATCTCCAGGCGGGCCGTCTCCTGCAGCGCCTGGGCCTCGCCCGGCAGGTCTCCGAGTTGCTTCATGATCCCAGCTATCCTCTCCATCTTCTCCAGGGCTGCCCCCGTATCTCCCTTTTTCATGTCTATGGCCGCCAGGCTGCTCAGAACTGCCGCCTGGCCGGAGAGGTCGCCTGCTTCATTATAGGCATCAGATGCTTTTTGCAGGCTCTCTTTGGCCTGGTCGTACCTCTCCTGATGCATGAGAGAGAGGCCCAGTCCGTGATAGTTGGCCGGCTCAGGGGAGATTTTCACAGCTCGCTCATACCACTGCCCCGCCTTTTTGAAATCCTCCTGATCGAGATATGCCTGGCCCATCCACGCCGCCGGTCCGGCTAGGGAGTGGGACTCCTGATCCAGAAGCTCCCGGTTCAGCCTGATGATCTCTTCATAATGCCCCCGCCTTCGCAGATAGCTGCTGATGCGGCCGGTCGTGGCAGCAGCAGTCTGCCAGTCCTCGGCAGCCATATAGTGCCCCCTGGCCTCCAGCAGGACATCGAGCCGCGAGAGGCCCAGCTCTCCTGAATGCCCGGCCTCGGCCAGGCT
>NOLC01000079.1 GCA_002256595.1 Methanosaeta sp. NSP1
CCGGCATCACCGCCAGCTTCATGGCCACGATCTTGAAGCCCTTCTCCTCTATGCGTTGAAGGATATTGCCGATGAGAGCGCGCTGCACTCCATCGGGCTTGACCATGATAAAGGTCCTCTCCACTTCCGCCAGGGCTTATGCCCCCTTCCTGGCCCACTTGATCCTTCTGGTCACCCGTCCGAGAGCCACGTTGTTCTCGCACTTGGCTGAGCAGAAGTAAAAGACCGTGCCGTCTTTCTTGGCGTAGAGCTTACCTGTGCCAGGCTCTATGGTCCTATTGCAGAATGAACACTTTCTCTCTTCCATCTTTGCATCACCTGCTGGTAAGCTTCTTGGCCTCTCTGGCGGTCTCCAGCAGCATCAGGACATCGCCCATGCGGATGGGTCCCATGCAGTTCCTGGTGATGATGCGGCCCTTGTTGTTGCCCTCCAGGATACGGCATTTGATCTGCGTCGCCTCGCCATGCATTCCAGTGACGCCGATGACCTCAATTACCTCTGCCGGTATGCCGTTATCATCCTCCATCGGATATCACCTACTTCAGAGCCGCTACTTTCTGGACAATCTCATCAAGCAGCTCTTTTCCCTTTCCCGGCTCCACTATGGCCGCTGCTGCGCTCTTCACGCCCAGGCCAGCCGCCGCGCCAAGCTCGCTCTGCTTCTTGACATAGATATAAGGCGTCTTCTTCTCCTCGCAGAGCGCTGGAATATGAGCTACTATCTCGGGGGGCGTAACATCCTCGCCCACAATTACCAGACGGGCCACGCCGCGCTCGATGGCTTTGGTGGCTTCGTTGGTACCCTTCTTTATCCTTCCCGTATCCCGGGCCATCTCCAGGGCCTCGAGAGACTTGCTGGCCAGCTCTGCTGGAACATCAAACCTTACGAATATAGGTCTTGCCATTTTTAATCTCCTTCCGGGCTGCTTAGCCCATCATCATTCATCGCAAAAACGCCTAAGCTCCTTAGACGGTTAAGGTTAGATCAGCTTTAGCTCCTCATGTAAAAAGGTTGCGCTAGGGGCCTAAGGCCTGAGCAGAGCCATCAGAACGCTCTGAAGGCTCCCCTGGCCCAGGGACCCGGATAATTTTGCTCCTGCGCTGTCTGCTGAGTAGCTGAGGTTGTTGGCCGAGGCAAGATCCTTCAGCTTCTGGATGGCGCCGCTCTGAGGTGCCTTAAGCCTGGCATCCAGCCCGTATCTCTCCTGGCTGCCATTGACGGCGCTGATCTCCAGGTAGAACTGATCATATGCCCCGGAAAGGGGCATCTCCTTCCCTCCCTTTCCAAGAGCTGCTAGCTGCAGATCTGCTCTTTGCTCTCCGGCCAGAGTGAAGCTGTCGGAGGATAGCCCTCCCGTGATCACATCTATCACCCGCTGCACCGGCTCTTGCAGCCCGAAGAGGACCGGCTTGCCCAGGATGGTTACATAGTCGTTTCCAGTTGGAATCATCATATAATTCTCATAGGGTATGACCAGACTGCTGTAGCCCACCTGATAGGGCTTGATCCAATGCATTTCCGTCCAACTGCCATTGAAATATATGCCGCCCAGCCTCTCAATCCTGGTGCCGTACATCTGGCTGCCGTAGCTGAATCCCATGGACTGGGGAAGTGCAGCTCTGGCAGCGGCGGTGAGGTTTGCCGGTGCGCTGAGGTTGACCCAGTAGGCCATCACTGTGTTCTCCGGAGCCATCTCCAGGACATCCTGGATGCCCTCAAAGTCCCAATCCACCAGGTTGCCAGTTGCTTTAAAGTTCTCTAGAGAGTAGCTGTCCGCGGCTGCAACTGGGATCTCACTCTGGTCGGAGCCCATGAGCACAAATCCAGCAAAGGCGGATAAAACCATGATCGCGCCCACAAAGATAGCAAAAGCCTTCGAATTCATCCTCTGCTATCTCGCTACACCAATTATTTAACTCTTCTCGGCTGGCCAGAGCGGCTCATCCTGGACATAGTCCCGGCCCAGGCGAAGAGCCGTCTCCGCCTTCTGCAGCTCGCGGCCCAGGTAGGCGGCATGATCCAGGCGCCGCACAAGTCCCATATCCACCAGGGTGTTGACCAGGTCGCGAGCATTCTCTCCCCAAACGCTCACCGGGCCGTTTCGGGCCACCATCAGCCCTGCGGAGAGAAATATCCGGAAGGATCCGGCCTCATCCGGGACATAAGTGTGCCCCTGCTGGGCCTCGGTCATCGTCTCCGGCAGAGGCTCCTCGGGCAGGCGCCTCTTCTGCTTTAGGCAGAGCAGATCCAGCCCCAGGTCTTTGGGAGGGGTTTTGCGCTTTCTAGCCAGCTGCATCATCATCGAGGCCGTCGCCAGCTCCCGAACGCTCCCTGCCGCCTTGGCGCTGTACTCCGGGGTGAAGAGTATGGCTGCACCCACCTCCGCCCCGATGGCGGCCAGGAGGGCGTTGACGCCTGAAGTGTCGGCATCCAGCAGCTCGGTGACATTGCCAGCGCCAAAGAAGAGTGGGATATTGGGATGGCGGCGCGAGAACTTTATGTATCTCTGTAGGGAGCATGCCAGGCCCTGCATGGGCGGATCGAGAACCGGGTCGGCAATGACCCTGACTCCCAGATCCAGAGCTGCTCTTACGTTCTCCTCCAGTCCAGCCGAGCCCGGGCCGGGGATGACTGCCGCAGGCACTGAAGCATCTGCCGCTGCCGGGCCCACCGGGGCCATATTGCCGGCATTGAGGCTGAGCAGCATATCCGCGCCAGCCTCCAGGCCGGCCAAAAGCAGATCCGGGCGGATGGAATCGATGCTCACCGGAAGATCCGCGGCCTCTTTAGCCACCCCAATCGCCGCTCTCACCTCTTCAGGCCGGGCATCCAGGGGCAGGCCCAGGTCGATCATATCCGCGCCCTCTTTTTGGTAGCGGAGAATCCTTGCCGCCAGCTTCTCCGGCGTGAGGCGGGTGGCATCCACCACCTCGGCCAGCACCTTCATCCGCGAGCCACCTCCGATCTTGATTGGCCCTATCTTCAGGCTTGCCCCGGCCTGCGCCTCCATGCTCTCGATATCCTGCCGGGCTTTGTCTCTCATCTCTCCCAGCAAAAGCTGGCAGGCGGGAGTGGTGCGGGAGAGCTTTAGGTCGCCCTTCTTTAAACCAGACGGACGGCAGAGCCAAAAGCTGTCTCCACCTCACTAAAATCGGCAGTTGCGGCGCCGGGGATGAGTATGAGGTCATAGCCCTGGGGCGCAGCCTGCAGGAGCATCTGGGGGGTGATGAAGGCGGCCACATCGGTGTCCGCCACCAGCACGTCCGCCTCGCCGGCAAAGGCTCTGACCTGCTCCTGGGCCAGCCTTCCAGTGACCAGCAGGATCTTCATTGATGGCTGCCGCGCCATTCTAGCGCGCGTCGCAGTATTTCACATCATCCACGTCCAGCATGAGGGGCGTGCCCGGCTCGAAGTTGGTGATCCTCCGGACCCTGCCCACGCCCATGAGCTGAAGCTGGACTCTGGCCGCCTGCGACTCACGTTCCTCGTAATAATCCTGGCTGGACTGAATGGTGCGGTGAGTGATGATCTGAAGAGCCCGCACCACGGCGATCAGGCCGGCGGTTGCAGGCACTATGTCCGAAGCGCTGGCCTCGGTCAGGAAGATGCGGTCTCCCGGCTGGACGCCCTGCAGGGCGAAGAAGTTGTTGGGGCTTCTGATCTCCATAGTCCTCACCTTGGCCGCTGTGAGCTCCTTGATCACATGCCTCGCCAATCCCGTTAGCGCAATGTAGATCATCTGGCATCACCCGTACATGGGAAACTCTTTGGGCAATTGCATCTGCTGCTCCTCGGGGGAGGCGGCCTTCATCTGTTGAGAGAGTTGAGCCATCTGCAGCTCAATCTGCTCCGCCTGCTCGGAGAGCTTCTCTGTGCTTATGCCCAGATCGTATATCTTGTTCAGCGTCTCTATGGTCGCTATAGCTGCTCTTGGGTCGGGCTCGGCAGAGGCCGTCTCGCCCAGGAGGCAGACGGCAGGCATATTCCTGATGCGGCACTCGTTCATGATGCTGCCGGTGATGCCGGTGATGGTCCCGATCTCAAAGACCTCGGTCTTGTCCTTGATTTTGTCCAGCATCTCCGGCCGGCTCACCGCCCCAAAGACCCGGTGCTCTTCGCCCATGACCGTTATGCCGGCGAGGCAGATCATCTCCCGGGCTCCTATGGACTGGGCCCAGGATACGATCTCCCTGCCGATCTCAAAAGAGGCCAGGGGATGGACCGGTATGTCCGCGGTGAGGATCAATATGCCCTTGGATTCGTCCTCATAGATTCTCACAGGCATGTTCACCACCCCGCCTAAGAGAACAGCCAACGGCGGGAAGTACTTGGAGTTCATGGCCCCGAGGTAGGTCATCTTCAGTTCGTTGACAATGTACTGGCTGGCTATGTTGCCCACCAGGCCGATGCCGGGGAAGCCCTCGATCAGGATGGGGTTCTTGACCGACGGCTCCTTCTCCAGTATGACCTGGACGATTTCCTTATCCATGAGGATTAATGGGTGGTGATCGGAGATAAGCACATCGCTTCTGGCGGTGGACCTGCCTCCGTTCATCAGAGCCTATGGGCAAATTGCATTCTCGTATTTCATGTCCAGCAGCTCGTTGAAGCTAATGTGCAGATTG
>NOLC01000198.1 GCA_002256595.1 Methanosaeta sp. NSP1
TGCCGCGGCAGAGGCCGAGCCGCTGGCCCAGTCCTCCTTGTAATTGGGTCCGGGGTCCCTGAAGTGCACATGAACATCTATGGCCCCGGGCAAAACCAGCATTCCTCTGGCATCGATCTTCTCCTCTGACCGATGGGCCCCGCCCAGAGCCGCAATCCGGCCATCTTGAATCCAGATGTCAGTGCTGACCTGGCCCTTGGAAGTGAAAACCCGGCCGTTTTTAACCGCCAGATCAAAGTTTATATCCAAACCTCCTCAGCAGCTTGCGCCTTTCTGCCACATCCCCGGCAGCTTCTGCGCCCTTGGGGGAGGAGCCGTCTATGACCCCCATTATCCCCCGTCCCAGCTCCGTCTGGGCTACAACCACCTGCAGGGGATTGGCTGTGGCGCAGAATATGTTGCAGACCTCGGGCACGGCCTTGAGGGCGTTGAGAACATTGATGGGAAAAGCCTCCTTCATCAGCAAAACAAAGGTATGCCCGCAGGCCAAAGCCAGAGAGTTCTCCCTTGCCGCTGCAGCCAGAGCCTCATCGTTTCCCTCTGTCCTCACCAGACAGTCGCCGCTGGCCTCAGAGAAGGCCACGCCGAACTTGGCCCCCGGAACGCCTCCGGCCATGACCTCATAGATATCCTCCGCCGTTTTGATGAAATGGCTCTGTCCCAAAACCAGGTTCGCTCCCTCTGGAATTTTCATCTCAACTATCTTCAGCTCCATTGTCAAATCCTCGCCTGAGGGATATGGCGGCTGCGGACTTATAGTTTAGGGAGATAAAGAAAGACAATGGCTGGACCCATGGGATTCCAGGGCAGTCACAGCCGTTTCTTATTTGTGTCGAAGCCCCTTCTTAGGTCCCAGGGATTGGCTGGCCATCTTCTTGGTCTTTCGGGTAATTATAACTGATGTAAAATAGTACACTACTATAAAAAGGATCGCAGAATAAAGAGCCATGCTGATCGATTCCACGATATTGAGCCGGAGCAAAAAATAGGAATAAGGGATGTAAATCAAGAGCACTAGCATGCCGGCAATGGCCGCCTGCTGCATCAGTGTGTACTGCCGGAAGCGAATTATAAGCTCGGCGTAACTGAAATTGGGAAAATTCACCATAGGTCCTCCTTTTCTTCTAGCTTCAGCATCCCCTTTCTGCTCATATAAAGCCCTGTCCACCAGAGGTTGGACAGCGGAGCCAATACCAGCAGGCTGATCATTCCTGTGATCGCCGAGAGTGGCCGGCCCTGTCCGGCATCACCGGTGGAAAAGGCCCCGCCCACCATCTGCAGGGCCAGAGATAGGGCTACCACCACCAGCCAGAGCACGGCCACGTCGAACTTATTGTATCTGAAGAAGTCCAGGGATGCAAACAGCGCCCGCACCGGACTGAGGCCCTCCAGCACCAGGGCATAGGGCAGGGTGGACAGAATTATGGTCAGAGCCAGGGCATAGAATAGGGCAATGACAACCAGCGCTACAGCCAGCAGGCCCGGACTTTCCAGATCAGCCGCCAGTAGCGGAAGCAGCAAAGCCATCCCCATCAGGATTATGAGCGTCATGAGCAGCTCTGCCAAAAACATGCTCAGAAAATGCCGCTTTCCAGCTGACCACATGGCGCTTGTATCCGATCTTCCCTTCTCCAGGGCCTGCCTGGCCATGCCTATGGCTCCTGCGGCAAAGAAGGCATCGACCAGGGCCACCAGGACGAAGATGGCCAGAATCGCCAGGCCAATCTGCATGAGATCACTGCTCTGCATGCCGGCCAGATATTCTTCCATCTGATCAGATAGCTTTTGCATGTCCTGCATATTCTGCACATCATTCAGAGCAGTCTCATTCAAGCTCTCCAGGGGCAGCAATCCGGAGAAGATGACTGCCATGAGGCCGGCAAAGAGGGCCATCATGGAAAAGAGGAATCCCAGGAGGTGGGGGATGCAGAGATTGAGGTTATCCCGCCAGAGGGAAAAGCCCCTGCCTAAGAGTTCATTGATGCTTTCCATTCTTTACTCCTCCAAACCCTTCCAGATAACGTCGCCCACATGATGCAGCGACTTGACCGCCTTTCCCTCCCCCTTCATCTCTGTTCCGGCCACCAGGGCCCGGCCAACAGCCAGAGGTTTTTTATGCCTCTCTTCAACAATAACCACCAAATCGCCCACAGCTATCTCAGGATCGGCAGAGACTATGCCCGGCTTCATGATGTCTGCTCCATTGACCACAAAGCGCACTGCTCCGGAGTCCACTACCACCAGCCTCTTATTGGGCATCAGCTCAATGGCACCCAAAACAGTGAAGAAGGGCTGCTCCTCCACGATCATGAGCAATGGCCGTCCCTCGATGAAGATCAGATCTACTCCATCATCGCTTATGGCCATCTCCAGAGATGATTGGCGCAGACGGGAGGGATCTTCCAGGAAGGGCTCGATCTTGGCCATGATCTTCCTGGCATCGCTCCCCTTGAGGTGATGCCTGGATTTTATCTTCATGGGTCTAGGCATATCCCGATAGGTTTAAATATGCAACGAGCACGTCAGAAATTTGAAGCCTTTTGCGGTTATCATCGCTGGAGAGAGGTTAATGGGTCAGAGACCGCTTGATATTCTGAATGAATCACTGAATGGGCCTGTAATCGTCAAGCTGAAGGACGGCAGGGTCTTTCGGGGAGAGCTGCAGGGTTATGATATCCACATGAACCTGGTCCTCGAAAAAACCGAGGAAGTAGCAGAAGGGGCGGTGGCACGTAATATCGGAACCGTAATCGTGCGGGGAGACAACGTTGTATATATTTCACCTTGAGGTGTTCTAGATGACTAAAGGTACTCCTTCTATGGGCAAGCGCCACAAGAGTTCGCATATCAGGTGCAGGCGCTGTGGCAGCATATCGTTTAATTTCAAGAGAAAAGTGTGCGTTCAATGTGGGTTTGGTCATTCGGCAAAGCTGCGAAGTGCCAAGTGGATGAGAAAAGCGGATTACTAGAGGCATAAAGTTGCACGATGCCTGCGGCGTTGTTGGGATTTCCTTCAATGAGACGGGCAATAATGTAGCTAAGTCCATTTATTATTCCCTCTATGCCCTGCAACATCGGGGGCAGGAGGCGGCAGGCATATCGGTGCACGACGGCAAGGCCATACGCACCCATCGGGGCATGGGCCTTGTCTCCGAGGTTTTTAACGATGCCCAGATAGCTCTTTTGAGGGGGCAGGTGGGAATAGGCCATGTCCGCTATCCCACCACCGGCCGCTCGAACATCGAGAACAGCCAGCCGGTCTTGATAAAATTCAAGGACGGAGCCATTGCCGTAGCCCATAACGGCAATCTGGTCAACGCCGGCCAGCTCCGGGAGCAGCTGGAAGAGGCAGGCGATATCTTCTATTCTACATCGGACACCGAGGTCATAGCTCACCTCTTCGCCAAAGAGCTTTTGCGCTACGATCTTCAGGAGGCGGTGCGGGCTTTGATGAAGAAGATCGTGGGCTCGTATTCCCTGGTCTTTCTCTGGGGGGATACCGTCCTTGCCGTGCGCGATCCACTGGGGATCAAGCCTCTATGCATAGGCGAGATCGATTCCGGCTTCATGGTGGCCTCAGAGAGTGTTGCTGTGGACACCCTCAATGGAAAGCTCATCCGCGATGTCCGCCCTGGCGAGCTGGTGGTTATAAGACATGGAGAGCTGAGGTCCTATCAACTGGTCCGTCTGCCCAACTTCTCTCATTGCATCTTCGAGTACATTTACTTCGCCCGGCCGGATAGCATCATGGACGGCCGGCTGATTTACGATGTCCGGGTGAACATCGGGGCCCATTTGGCCCAGGAGCATCCGGCCTGTGCCGACACAGTTACGCCCATCCCAGACTCGGGAATAACTCTGGCCGTGGGATATCACCAGCGTTCCGGGATCAGGTACAGGGAATGCCTGATGAAGAACCGCTACATCGGCCGGACCTTCATCATGCCCGACCAGAGCATGCGTGAGACTGCAGTGCGCCTGAAGATGAATGTCATCCGCCCCAATATCGAGGGCCACAGCCTGGTCTTGGTGGATGACTCTATAGTGCGGGGCACCACCAGCCGCAGGATAGTGGACATGGTTCGGCGGGCCGGGGCCAAGGAGGTTCATGTGCGCATAGGCAGCCCGCCCATTATGGCGCCATGCTATCTGGGAATAGACATGGCCAGCAGAGAGGAGCTGATTGCCGCCCATAAGACCGTGGCCGGGGTGGAGGCGGTGATCAACGCCGACTCATTGGGCTATGTCAGCCATGAGGGCCTGGTGGAGGCGGTGGGAATCCCCAAGGAGAATCTGTGCATGGGATGCCTCACGGGAATATATCCGGTGGAGATTCCCGGCGAGAGGTGCATGGCAGCCCAGACCAAGCTCTCCGAGTACATTGTGCAGGCTACGGAAGAAAACGCCTGAAAAAAAAAGATTTTATAGCTTAATTTTAGGCTGATTTTGGTGGTTTCATCATCACAAAGGCCACTACAATGCCCAATGCTGCCAGGACTGCCACATATGGGAAGACGTTGACATATCCGCCTAGCATATCCTTGGCTGCACCTGCCATGAGGTTGCCTATGATAGCACCCACACCATATGCAGTGAATACCAGACCGTAATTTCTGGCATAGTCCTTGGTGCCGAAGTAGCTTGCTGTTGCCGCCGGAGCTACGGCCAGCCAGCCGCCGAGGCAGAGCCAGAGTGCGGCGAAGGCCACGGTGTACATTTTGATCGATGCAGGATTGGTGTACATCAATACACAAGATGCGATGATGATCACATAGGATAGAATTGCCGTCCTGGGTGGGGTGAGCTTATCGGTCAATGTGCCGAAGAGCGGCCTTCCTATGGCATTGCAGAAGGCGAAGGGCAAAACCAGGTTGGTCAATGTGGCAGAGATATCTGCTTCCGCAATTCCTGCATTAGCTGCCACTTCAATGCCGGCTGGCTTGGCCACACCGATGGCCATGAGGCCTGCCAGTGCACCGATGACGTAGCAGATCCAGAGGCCGAAGAAGGATGTGGTCTTGGACATCTCATCTCTCGTGAATTCCATCTTCTTGCCACCGGCAGCCGCAACGGGAGGCTTCCATCCGGCGGGGCACCAGCCGGCGGGCGGGAATACCAGGAACATGGAGAGGAGCACAATCAGTATCAGAAATGCTATGCCTAAGATCTTCATGGAGGCGAAGACTCCACCAAAGCTTGCTGAGAGAATATCGGACAGCTTGCCGGTGATAAATGCGGAGAAACCGAATCCAAGAAGGGTCAATCCCACTGCCAGGCCGCGCTTATCCGGGAACCATCTGGCTGCGGTGGTTATAGGACAGTTGTAGGCTATGCCCACTCCAATGCCGGCGATAACGCCGTACAGGATCATGAGCATCATGGGAGAGGTGGCTGTGGACCCCAGTATCCAGCCCAGGCCGACGATAACGCCACCAACCATCCCTACCTTCCTCGGTCCATATTTCTCTATGTACTTGCCCACCAAAGGCATGGTCAGGGCAAAGAACGCCAGGGACGCGATGTATGGGTAGGACATATCCATGGCGCCAACAGTCAATCCAAAGCCACCCTCAGCGACGGGAGCCGTAAATATCTTCTTTAAAGGAACGCTAATTATACTATAAGCATACACTGCACCAAGGCAAAGCTCGATAATTGTTCCGATGATAATCAGTAACCATCGCCCTGATTCAGCAGGCATGCCCATTATCTTCACATCATCTGCCATAAGTTACACACCCTTTATATGAGAGTATTCTTATTCAATACGTAAAATCAATAAAATATGCGATCTCATCTCTGAATTTCGATTTGATTTTCCTGATACATCCCTCCTCATCCCCCCTTCATAACCCTTGAAGGAATATTAAATGGGCTCTAATTTCGTCTCTCATATATTTAAGTTTATTGGCAATCATGGTGATTATAGATTATAAAATTACATATATCTAAAAAACGCTTGAGCCATTTTACATTACCATTATCTGCCCGCATCCCATCCAAAAGGGATCTTTTGATGAGATATGGCCCATGGCTCTTCAGGGAAGAATGGCGATCATCTCTTAAGGATCATAAATGGCAATCTCTTTTAAGGTGAATGGTGAATAGACAGAAAGGTGTTGCTAATATGCAAAAGATGAGTCCCAAGACATCATGGAACAAGAATGAGTGCATGCCCACGATTGCAGCAAGCGCCTTCGTGGACGAGTCGGCGGCTCTCATAGGCGACGTACGGCTGGGAGAGGAGGTCTATGTGGGGCCCTGCGTATCCCTGCGGGCGGATGAGGCCAGCCCCATCATCATCGGCGACGAGTGCAATATCCAGGATGGTGTGGTCTTCCATGGCCTGATGGGCAGCAGCATTGAATTGGGAAAGAAGATCTCCATAGCCCATGGGGCGGTGATTCACGGCCCCATGAAGATCGGGGATGAGAGCTTTGTGGGCTTCAACTCCGTGGTTCATGCCTCCACTCTGGGCAAGAAGTGCTTCGTAGGCCATGCGGCGGCGGTCATAGGTGTCAGCCTGGCCGACGGCAAGTTCGTGCCTCATGGAGCGGTGGTGGACAGCCAGGAGAAGGCCGATTCGCTAGGAACGGTTCCCGATGCTCTCAAGCACTTCAATGATGAGGTGGTGGAGGTCAACCGGGAGTTTGCCGCGAGCTATGGCGTGCGGAAAAAATCCTGCGTGGGAAAATGATCCCTTCGGACAAGAGATATATACACCCCTCGCTATTGACCCCCCATTTAACTTTTAGGTGATAGATAATGGCCAAGATCAAAGCTGGCGTCTTAGGTGCCACCGGTGCCGTGGGACAGCGCTTCATCGAAGGACTGAAAAACCATCCCTGGTTTGAGCTGACCAGTCTGGCCGCTTCGGAGAGAAGCGCGGGCAAAAAGTACAGAGAAGCCGCCAAGTGGCGCCTGGAGAGCGAGCTTCCCGATGACATCGCGGAGATGACTGTGGTCAACGTCGATCCGCGAGAGGTAGAAGCGGATATCGTCTTTTCGGCTCTGCCCTCCGAGGATGCCAAGACTGTGGAGCCGGCCTTTGCCGCTGCGGGCATGGCTGTGGCCAGCAATACCGCCTCCTATCGCATGGTGGCGGATGTGCCCCTGCTCATTCCGGAGTGCAATGCCGACCACCTGGATATCATCAAGCTGCAGCGCGAGAAGCGGGGCTGGGATGGATATCTCACCACCAATCCCAACTGCACCACGATCATGTTCACATTGCCCCTGAAGCCCCTGATGAAGTTCGGAATCAAGAGCGTTCATCTGGCCTCCATGCAGGCTGTATCCGGAGCCGGCTATGAGGGAGTTCCATCCATGGCCATCCTGGGAAATGTCATACCCTACATCGGGGGAGAGGAAGAGAAGGTGGAGACCGAGCCCCAGAAGATCCTGGGCCGCTTTGATGGGCAGAGGATAGTCAATGCCGATTTCTCTGTGAGCGCCAGCTGCCATCGCGTCCCGGTTATGGACGGGCATACCGAGGCGGTCTGGGTGACTATGAGAGACGATCCCACCCCGGAGGAGGTCAAGAAGGCCATGCTGGACTTCGATCCCGGCCTCTCCGATCTGCCCACATCGCCAAAGAAGGCCATCATAGTCAAGGACGAGCCTGACCGGCCCCAGCCCAGGCTGGACCGGGGAAGGGGTGACGGCATGTCCGTATCCGTGGGCCGGATCAGATCGGGAATCCGATTCATCTGCATGGGCCATAACACCGTGCGTGGCGCCGCCGGAGCCAGCATCCTCAATGCTGAGCTTCTGGTGAAAAAAGGCCTGCTGTGATGCTCATAGTTGCCTGGGAGTCGACCGCAGCCTGCAATCTGGCATGCAGCTACTGCCGGGCAAAAGCCTCCTCCCGGCCCGATCCGGATGAGCTTTCCACAGAGGAGGCATTATCCTTTT
The DNA here is from genome assembly GCA_002256595.1 of Methanosaeta sp. NSP1. GTDB lineage: Archaea > Halobacteriota > Methanosarcinia > Methanotrichales > Methanotrichaceae > Methanothrix. The sequence continues at coordinate 7,915 of NOLC01000198.1, forward strand.
TAGACAGCATCGCGCCGCTTCAGCCCATGCTCATATTGAGCGGCGGGGAGCCACTGCTCCGGCCGGACATATTTTTTTTGGCTCGCTATGCCGTCTCTTTAGGAATGAGGGTCTCATTGGCCAGCAATGGCACACTGATCACACCAGAGCTGGCCCATGAGATCGCCCTCTCCGGCATCTCCCGGGTCAGCATAAGTCTGGATGCGGCTGAGCCGGAGGCCCATGATGGCATGAGGGGCCAGGGCAG
>NOLC01000179.1 GCA_002256595.1 Methanosaeta sp. NSP1
CCCTACTCAGGCTCTCTTCCGTCTCTCTCCCCTAAGCTGACCTCACCCTTAGCCTTCTGGCCAACAGCTTCATATCTAGACCCATCCTCTTGCGGAAAAGAGCTCTCTAAAACAGCTTACCTAAAACCTGCCAGAGCAACTGCCTCAGATCAAAAAAGGCAGAAAAAGCATTTATACTTGTTTCTGCGTAAGGGTTCTGGTTTGTTCCTTATCATTTGGAGGATTGAAGGATTTGACAACTGTTTACGACGTACCTCCCCATGACTTGATAGCTGCCGTGGCCCAGGAGCTAAAGGCGGCGGGCATAGTTCAGCCCCCGACATGGGCCGAGTTTGCCAAGACTGGGGTAAATAGGGAGATGCCTCCCACCAACCCCGACTGGTGGTTTGTGCGATGCGCATCAGTACTGCGCAGGATATATATCGACGGCCCGGTGGGCGTATCCCGCCTTAGAAGCTTCTACGGCGGAAAGCACCGCAAGGGAGTAGCCACAGGATTCTTCTGCAAGGGCAGCGGCTCCGTGGTCCGCGAGTCCCTGCAGCAACTGGAGAAGGCCGGCTATGTCAAGAAGCTCAAGAAGGGACGCCAGATGACCCCACAGGGCCAGGCGTACATGGACGGCTTAGCCCATAAGGTCAGAGGCAATATGCAAGTCGAAGCTGCCCCGGCACAAGAGCCTCCGGCAGAGAGCGCAGCCGAGCCCACATCTTGAGATCAGCAGGTTTAGCGAGGTAGAATCAATGGTTGATGATGAGCTTGCAGATATAAGACGAAAGAGGATGGAGCAGATTCAAACCCAGCAGATGAACTCCCAGATGGCCTCGGCTCAGCAGGAGCAGGCCCAGCAGGAGCTGGAAGCCAAGAAGGCCTCTCTCATGAGAACCATCCTCACCCCCGAAGCCAGGGAAAGGCTCAATGCCATTCGCATGACCCGGCCGGAGTTCGTCTCCCAGATTGAGGCCCAGCTCATCATGCTTGCTCAAAGCGGCAGGCTGAGGGGCGCGATCACCGATGAGCAGCTCAAGGCGATCCTCAAGCAGGCCCAGCCTCAGAAGAGAGACATCACCATAACCAGGAGATAGCAGCGGCATCATAGCTGCAGGTTAATCCATGAAGGTTGCAGTCTTATTCTCCGGCGGAAAGGACAGCAGCCTGGCGGCTCTTCTCCTCGAGCCATTCTTCGATGAGATCGAGCTGGTCACCTTCAGCATGGAGGGCGACCAATCCTGGACCCGGGCAGCAGATGCGGCAGAAGAGCTGGGCCATCCCCATAGGAGGATGGTCTTCCCTGAGGAAGTGGGGGAGAAGGCTCTTGAGATATTGATCTCCAAGGGTTTTCCCAATGATGCTCTCGATTATGTTCATGCCATTGCAGTAGAGACGATAGCAAAAGAGTGCGAATTTGTGGCGGACGGAACAAGGCGGGATGATCGCGCACCCAAAATGGACTACAGCGCCATCCGAAGCCTGGAAGACCGGTTGCATGTGCAATACTTAAGACCGCTGGCAGGCCTGGGTCAGAAGAGCATCCGGACCATGGCCTCGCGCTATTTGGACTTCGAGGAGATGCTCTCCCTGAAGCATCGCGCCTCGGACTTTGAGGTGGGCCTGAGATATGCGCTAAAAGAGAGGCACGGCCAGGAGAAGGTCGATTGTATCTTCCCCTCCAATCATACGCACACCAGAGTTATTCGGAGGAAGAGATTTGTCCAAGAAATTAAAGGGCAAGAAGATCAGGCTTGCCAAAGCATTCAATCAGAATCGTAGAGTGCCCTCCTGGGTCATAGTCAAGACCATGAGGCGGGTAGTCAACCATCCCAAGAGAAGGCATTGGAGAAGAAGCAGCTTAGAGAGATAGACATGGCCGACACTGAAAGAGTTTACACCATACCCCTGGGCAAGGTTAAGAGCGCCCCGATTTACAGGCGATCCAACCGGGCCATGACTGAGGTCAGGAGCTACCTGGCCCGACATATGAAGGTTGATGGCCAGAGGCGACATGAAGCCTCCCCTGCGGGTAAGGGTTCGAGCGGTCAAGTTCGAGGACGGCGGGGTCGAGGCGGAGTTTGCTGGTGACAGATAAGCGATTGAAGATATCAGGAAACAGCCTCATAGGCGTATTTGCCCGATGCACGGAAAAGGTAGTGCTGGTGCCTCATGAGGTGGCGGAGTCGGACCGGCTGACAATGGAAGCTGCCCTGAAGGCAGAAGCAGTGCAGATGCAACTGAGCGGGGCATCGGTTCTCGGCTCCCTGATAGCTGCCAACAGCAGCGGCTTCGTGGTAAGCCATCATGCCGGAGACAAGGATCTGGAAATCCTTCGCCAGCACGGCCGGGCGGCAAGGCTGCCGGCCAGGATCAATGCCGCGGGCAATGTGATGCTGGTCAACGATAGCGCAGCTTTAGTTCACCCTGGCCTCTCCGCCAAAGCATGTGAGACCATAGAGAAGACTCTGGGAGTGCCAGTGGAGAAGGGGACCATACCGTGGGAATGGCGGGCAGCGTCACCAATAAGGGTCTTCTGGTTCATCCGCGTATTACCGAGGCGGAGATAGCCGTCCTGGTGAGGGTCTTCGGCCTGCCCATAGATGTGGGCACGGTGAACATGGGCTCGCCTCTGGTGGGTTCAGGGCTTCTGGCCAACAGCAAGGGCTACCTGGCAGGATTTGAGACCTCCGGCCCGGAGCTGGGTCGGATTGAGGATGCACTGGGCTTTCTGGTATGATTTGAATCAAGCTGAGAGTTTCAAGATAATAGCAGGGGTGGAATATTGAGCAACTTTGAGATCAAAGGAAGATACAAGGGAGGACTTGTGGGCAAGACCTGGTTGACCTTTTCCAAGAAGGTAGACAGCCAGAATGAGAAGAATGCCATCGGCAAGGTCTACTCTCTTATGGGAAGCGAACACGGCCTGAAGAGGGACCAGATCAAGATAGACGAGGTGAAAGCAGTTGAGTAGCGCTCCTGGAGGCGAGGAGGAGGTCAGAAGGCTCCTGGCCGCTTATCAGCAGTATCAGGCCCAGGCGGATGGGATCATGCGCCAGTTGAGCCTGACCCAGATCACGGCGGAAGGCCTGGAGAGGGCTTCTACTGCCGTGGATGCTCTGGACAGGGCGCAGGTGGGGCAGGAAATCATGGTGCCAATTGGGTCCGGATCTTTTATCCATGCCACCCTTGCCTCTAAGGAGAAGGTAATCTTGAATGTGGGCGCAGGCGTTCACATAGAGAAGAATGCTGCCGAGGCCAAAGAGATCCTCATATCCCGAAAGGCAGAAGTCCTGGAAGGCTCCCGGAAGCTCAATGAGGTTTTATCCAAGGTCGACCAGGAGATGCAGAAGATCCAGGCCGTAATGCAGCAGTTCGAAGAGAGCGCAGAGGCGCATCAACACAGTCCGGAGAGCCAGAGAGTTGTTTAGCCGCTTCAAGGAGAAGCTCTCTGGATTTAAGGAGGCTCTTTCCTCCAAAATAGCCGAAAAGGTAACCCAGGCCGAGAAGATCGCCGGGAAGGTCAATGGCAGGCCTGATGAACTCATTTCCGGGGACGAAAAAGCAGTAAATGGCATCCCGGCCAAGGCCATAAGCCCTCCGGAAGAGAAAAGCACTGAAGTTAAAAGATCATCGCCATCTTCTCCATCAGCTTCTCCTGAAAGCCCCCTGGCTCAAGAAAAGGCGGACGCCAATAATAAGCCCAAAAGCCGCTTCTCCTTTTTGGAGAAGGCCAAGAGCCTGATCTTCGAGCAGGAGGTCATCCTGGAGGAGAAGGATCTTGAGGAGCCCATGTGGGCGCTGGAGATGGCTCTCATGGAGAGCGACGTGGCTCTTCCCGTAGCCGAAGAGATCGTGCGGGAGGTAAAGTCCGATCTGGTGGGCAAGAAGAAGAAGATCGGAGCGGACACCGGAGCCATAGCCGAGCAGTCTCTGAGAAATGCCCTGATATCTCTTTTGTCCAGGAACCATCTGGACTTTGATGAGTACGTGAAAGCCAAGGAAAAGCCGGTCAAGATACTCTTCGTGGGAGTGAACGGCACGGGCAAGACCACCAGCATCGCCAAGGTGGCCAAATACCTCATGAACCAGAACTACTCTGTAGTGCTGGCGGCGGGCGACACCTTCCGGGCCGGGGCCATTGAACAACTGGAGGTGCACGGCAACGCCTTGGGCCTGAAGGTGGTAAAACATAAGACCGGTGGCGATCCGGCCGCAGTGATCTTTGATGCCGTGGAATATGCCAAGGCACACAACAAGGACGTGGTCCTGGCAGACACTGCCGGAAGGCTGCACACCAATATCAATCTCATGGATCAGATGAGAAAGATCGTAAGGGTGACCAAGCCCGATCTGCTCATCTTCGTTGATGAGGCCATAGCCGGCAACGACGCTGTGGAGAGGGCGCGCCTCTTCAATGAGTCTGTTCCCATCGGCGGCTCCATACTGACCAAGACCGATGCCGATGCCAAGGGCGGATCGGCCATATCCATAGCCTATATCACAGGAAAGCCGGTGCTCTTTTTAGGCGTGGGCCAGACCTATCCCGATCTGGTGAAGTTCGAGCCCCAGTGGCTGGTGGACAGGCTGATGGGAGAGGCAGAGGCATAAAATCAATATTTTATCGTATTCTTTTAAAATTAATTATATAAAATTATAATATAGATGCTCTTTTTATAATCGATCCCATTCATCCCTATATCCCCAGTTCCATCCATGCCTCGCGATCATTTTCATCTCCCATTGCCATATGGCAATCTGCAGTGAGGCTGCCCTCAGGATATCCAGAATTGCAGCAAATCCCTTGCTCATGATACTAATAGTAGTTGTAATAATTATAAATAGCTATCGGGTGTTTGTGATATACGTTTTTTAATATTTATCATTATGAGTTCTATAAAAGCATAATATCTCTGCTATTCGGGCAGGATGGCACTGAATTGTGCTGAATTGCATCCCTGTCAAATCCACGAAAAGCTACCACTTTTGGAAAGATTATAAATTGCAGAGCTGCTAATTTAGGATCATGAAAGACCTGGTCAAATTCGAGCTGGAATCAGGCGGATCTGTATTTGTGGAGACGGAGATAACCGACGCAGGGAGAGAAGGGCTGGTAAAGGCGGGGCGAGGCCTTCCGGAAGAGGCAGCCCAGTCTTTTGAGGCAGCCATAAGCAGCCTCAGCCCCATTGCCAGCAGCATTGTCTCCAGGCTCATCAGCATAAGCAATCCTCCGGATGAGGCGGCAGTGGAGTTCGGATTGACACTAAAAGCAGAAAGCGGATTTATAATCACCAAGATGGGTGGAGATGCCAACTTCAAGATCAATTTAAAGTGGCTGAGAGATAAAGGACAGTAAGCCATACGCTGAGAACCAGTCAGATCAAGCGATTGAGCAGGAAGGCTGGCCAAGAGATGCCCATGGACCTGAAGAGAGGGATAGTCAGAATTCTGGCAGCAGATGG
>NOLC01000081.1 GCA_002256595.1 Methanosaeta sp. NSP1
CGCGCCATGCGGGGAGGCGATCAGTGCTACAAGCACCACTTCTACGGCATATCCAGCCACCGCTGCGTGCAGATGACACCTACCTTGCAGTGTAACCACCTCTGTCTGCACTGCTGGAGGCCCATAGACAATCCCCAGCCGGAAAAAGAGCCCCTGGAGCCGGCTGCCCTCCTGGAAGGCATTTTATCCGGCCAGAGGAAGTTTCTCTCCGGCTACGGCGGGGCCAAGACCACCGACCCGGCCCGCCTGGCCGAGGCCCGGCAGCCCAAACACATAGCGCTCTCGCTGATGGGCGAGCCCACCCTCTACCCCTACCTTGCGGAGCTGCTGGATCTCATCCGCCAGCGCGGCATGACCTCATTCTTGGTGAGCAATGCCACCCGCCCCGAGGTGCTGGCAGAGCTGCGGCCGACCCAGCTTTACCTGAGCATCAATGCCCCGGATGAGGTTATGTACCGCCGGGCCTGCCGGCCCGCCGCCAACCTCTGGCCCAAGATTCTGCAGTCCCTGGATGAACTGAGGGATCATCGCTGCCGCAGCGTCATCCGTCTGACCCTAGCCCGCGGCCTGAATATGGAAAGGCCGGAGGATTATGCCCGGCTCATAGAAAGGGCCGAGCCCGACTTCGTGGAGGTCAAGGCCTACATGCATCTGGGCCGCTCTCGCGATCGCCTGACCCGGGAGGCCATGCCTTCCCATGCTGAGATACTGGAATTCGCTGCTGCTCTGGGCCGGGCCCTGGGCTACGAGCCAGAGGCTGATGTGCCCCTCAGCCGGGTCGCCCTTTTAGCAAGCGGAAGGGTTAAGAGGCAGATCGATCTGTAGCTCGCAATACTAAAATTTAGCAATTGAGGTGGGGCTCATCCAGTGGGAAAACTATTTTTGCGTGTAGCTATATCTATTTCACTGATATCAATGGCCAGAGGTCAAGGACGGGCGGAAAGCTACAGGTGGATCCATGGATATTAGAAAAATCAGGATCCTGTTGGTGGAAGACAATATGGTGGATGCGGCTGTGACCAGACGGGTCCTGGAGCATAACCATCTAAACGACCTGACCACCGCTGCAAGCTGCAAGGAGGCCCTGGCCGTACTGCAAGGAAAGAGCAGGGCCGATCTGCCCCAGCTCATATTGCTGGATATCAACCTTCCCGACATCAGCGGTATGGACCTTCTGCGTCGCATCAAGAATGATGAGGGACTGCATCACATACCCGTGGTCATTCTGACCATGTCCAATGAGGATCAGGATATCCAGAAGAGCTATGACCTGGGCGCCAGCAGCTACCTGGTCAAGCCCATCTCCAATGAGGCCCTGATGCTGGTCATCGAGAAGCTATTCTCCTCTTGAGGCCAGACGCCGGGCGGTCTCAAGGTTTCCCAGGTCGTCCCGCCTGGAATCTTGAGGTGTCTCCAGGATCATGGGCAGCCCGGAGAGGGCCGGGTGGGATAGGACGGCTCTAAAGCCCTCTTCCCCGATCTGCCCGAGGCCTATGTGCTCGTGCCGGTCCAGATGCGCTCCCAGGCCACCCCGACAGTCATTGAGGTGGATGAGCCGTAGATGCTCCATTTTTATGCAGTCTCTGAACTGCTCCAGGACCGATCCCAGGGCCTGACTGCTGCGCAGGTCATACCCCGCGGCATGAAGATGGCAGGTATCCAGGCAGACCCCTATCCTTTCTTTCTCCTGAGGAAGGGAGTCGATGATGGTGGCTATCTCTTGAAAAGAGCTGCCCACGCTGTTCCTGGTGCCGGAGCTATTCTCAAGGAGCAGCACTGTCCTGCCACTTTCCCCCTCCAAAGCAGCCTGCAGGGCGGAGACAATCCTCTCCATGCCGCTCTCCCTTCCTGCGCCCAGATGGCTTCCCAGATGAGTGACCAGATAGGATATGCCCAGCATCCGGCAGCGTTCCAGCTCCAGTGCCAGGGCCTGGACCGACTTCTGATATACCTCATCCCTGGCCGAGGCCAGGTTGGGCAGATAGGGCATATGGTCCACAGCAGGGAAGAGGCCGGATTGGCTGAGGCTGGAGACGAATCTCTCTGCCGACAGCCGGGAGATGGGACTTGACAGCCATCCGCGGGGATTGGAGGAGAAGATCTGGAATGCATCACAGCCCTTCTCTTGAGCCCGAGATACGGCCCGATCAATTCCCCCGGCCACAGAGACATGCACGCCCAGTCGAAGCATAAGAGGGCATCAATCAGCCACTAAGATCAAGTTTGCCCCGTTAATTAGATCAAGGAGCAGAAAGCATTGGATTCAAGTGCCGGATAGGCATAGGCCGCTGTCCGTTTGCCAAGACCCTCGCCGATGATGATAAAGTATGCTCTGAAATAATGATGAGCCCTATGAGTCCTGAGGCGGCAGACGGCAGGAACCCGGGCTCCGGAAAGGGGAAAAAAAGTTCTGGTTCAATTTTTTTTAAGCCACTTGAGGCAGCTTGGATCTGGCCCACCGGCCAACATTGTCTATCAGATTGAGCTCCACTATCTTGCGGGGATCATAAAGCATTTCGGAAACCTCTTGCAGAGATAGGCTCTTCTTTGCCCCGCCTCTGTCCGCCACCTCCAGCCTTTCATCGGGCATGGACTTTCCGGTCTCCCTCATCAATCCCGCCAGGTCTGAGCAGGCGTTTTTAAGATATTTGATGGAGAAGTCGGATGTGGACTTTCTGTCACTGAGGTTGCGGTTGACCTCTTTTATGGACCAGCACATGGTGAGGATATCCCTGTAAATCATAAGTCCAATTAGAGAGCAGGGTGGATATTTAAGCCCTGTGCAAGGTCGATGGAAAAAAGTGGGGCTGGTGAGATTCGAACTCACGATCGACGGGTCTCTCCGATACTGAAAGCACAGCCGGAAACGGCAGGCTGATAAAGCCCATTTCAGTGCTCCAACGGATCATCAACAATCTCCCCGTCGAGAGATCTCAGTAGACCCGTTTCTCATCATCAATTATACCGCTGGAGCCCATCGCCCTACCTGACTAGGCCACAGCCCCGGTTTTTTAAGCGGGCCGAGAGGGATTTGAACCCCCGACCTAAAGGTTAAGAGCCTTTCGCTCTGCCTGACTAAGCTACCGGCCCGGACCCAGCACGTCAGTAGGCGCCCAAAGCCCCTAAAACTGATTGATATACCTCTCGATCTCCCAGGGATGGACAAAGGTGTTGTAGGCCTCCCATTCCAGGAGTCCCAGGCGCATGATATTCTCATAGACATGCTCGCCCAGAGCCTCGCGTATGACCTTGTCTGCCTCCAGGCAGTCGAGGGCCTCCTTGAGGTTGGCGGGCAGGGTGGCAATGCCCATGGCCTTTCTCTCGCCGGGACTGAGGTGATAGACATTGAGGTCCACAGGATCTCCTGGATCAATGCCCCTCTGGATGCCGTCCAGGCCGGCGGCCAGTATCACGGAGAAGGCCAGATAGGGATTGCAGGATGGATCGGGAGAGCGGAACTCTATCCTGGTGGAGAGGCCCCTGCCGGCAGGAATGCGGATAAGAGAGGAGCGGTTGGGTCCGGACCAGGTGATGTAGACAGGTGCCTCAAATCCCGAAACCAGCCGCTTATAAGAGTTTATGAGAGGATTGGCTATGGCAGTGATGGCCGGAGCATGCTCGATCAGTCCGCCCACGAAGAACCTGGCCAGGTCGCTGATGCCCCATTTGGTCTCCGGATCGAAGAAGGCATTCTCTATGCCGCGGAAGAGGGAGATATTGGCATGCATTCCCGTGCCGGCTGCTCCATAGATGGGCTTGGGCATGAATGTGGCCCGCAGACCATTTTGCATGGCGATGGTCTTGGTCACATACTTGAATGTCACCACCTTGTCCGCATTCTTCAGGGCATCATCATAAACGAAGTCTATCTCATGCTGGCCCCTGGCCACCTCATGATGGGAGGCCTCGATGGTGAAGCCCATCTGGATCAATGCCCGGACGATCTCGCGACGAACTCCCTCGGCCAGGTCCACCGGCCCCAGATCAAAGTAGCCTCCGAAGTCATGGGGGGTGGTGGCCGAGCCGCCATTCTGCTGCTCGAATAAGAAGAACTCCAGCTCAGGGCCGACGTTCATCTTGAAGCCCATATCCCGGGCCCGGTCAAGCTGGCGGCGCAGGACATGGCGGGGATCTCCCGGGAAGGGCTTGCCGCTGGGAAGGTGTACATCGCAGATCACCCTGGCCTCATTGGAGCCGTCCTTGTTGCTCCAGGGCAGGAGGCTGAATGTGGAAAGGTCTGGCTGCAAGACCATATCCGACTCCTGAATCCTGGCAAAGCCCTCTATGGACGAGCCGTCAAAGGATATGCCGCTCTTGAGGGCCTTTCCGATCTGGGTGGTGGGAATGGCCACGTTTTTTACTATTCCTGAAATATCCGTGAACTGTAGCCGGAGGAATTCTACATTCTTCTCCTTGATCATTTCAAGGACCTGCTCCTGTGAGTACATGACAAACCATCTCCTGCGCGGGACAGAAAAACGCTCTTCCTGACCCGTGCGCCGGGGCGCGAATCGCAATGCGAACTGGCTGGATCTGCGCTTTTATATAGCTAACCGATGGGGAGGAAAGACCATGCCGGCCGGCCAGGCAATTATGCTTATCTAGGGCCAGGCTGTTGATATGGATTTGATGTCCGGCAAGAGAGTATTTGTGGTGGATGCGGGAGGCAGGGGAAACGCCATAGCTCATGCCTTCGCCCGGAGCAATGCCGTGGAGAGGGTCTATGTCTCTCCCGGCAATGCTGGCAGCGAGATGATAGACAAGTGCCGCCTGGCAATGGTCGCGGGCAGGCCACCGAGGAGCATCCCCGAATTGCTGGCTTTTGCCAAAGAGGAGAAGATCGATATGACCTTTGTCGGGCCGGAGGGGTATCTCTCCGAGGGCATAGTCAATATCTTCGAGGAAGCGGGGCAGAGGATTCTGGGGCCCAAGAAAGAGGCGGCGGTTCTGGAGAACAGCAAGTGCACCACCAAAGACCTTTTGAAAAGCCTGGGCGTGCCTGTGCCGCCCTGCTGCAACTTCGAGCAATCCGCCCTGGCCAAGGAGTATGTGCGGGCCTTCTGCGCCGATAATCCCGGCCAGGGGCTGGTGATCAAGGCTGACGGCCTGGCGGCAGGAAAGGGATCCATAGTCTGCTCCGGAGAAGAGGAGGCACTATCCACCATCGAGAGGATCATGGAGAGCCCCAGGCTCTTCGGCCCGGCCGGTGAGCGGATAGAGATTGAAAAGCGGCTGGACGGAAGGGAGCTGATGTTCTTTGCTCTGAGCGATGGAAAGAGCGTCCTTCCCCTGGAGTCGGCTCTG
>NOLC01000192.1 GCA_002256595.1 Methanosaeta sp. NSP1
TCTACCCACGCAGCGTCGCCGATGGCATAGATATTCTTCTCCGCATTGAGGTGGGAGTTGACCAGTATCCAGCCATTTCTCTTGGGCAGCTCCAGATCCTGGACGAACTGTCCGGGCTTAATCCCTGCCGTCCAGATGGCCATGTCGCAATCCAGGCAGGTGTTGTCCGTGAACATGATGCAGTCCTCCTTGACCTCCGCCACCTGGGTGGAGGTGAGGATGTTCACTCCCTTCTTGGAGAGGGCCTTTTCCACCAGTTGCGAGGTCTGGGGTGAGAACTGGGGCAGGACTCTGTCCTTGGCCTCGATGATGTAGATGCTGGCATCCAGGCTCTCGGCCAGGATGGACGCGGACTCGACGCCGGTCAGCCCCGAGCCCATGATCATAATCCTCTCCGGATAGTTGTCTTCCACAAAGCGGCGCGCCCTCTTGGTCTCCTCCAGGGTGTTGATGGAGAAGGTGTTCTCAACCCCCTGGATGCCGAAGTAGTTCTGAGCCGCGCCCGTGGCCACCACGCAGTAGTCGAAGTCCACCCGACTTTTCTCGCAGACCACGCTGCTGCCTTCTATGGAAAGCGCCTTCTCCTGAATATGGGTTGCACCCACCCGCTCGCAGAAGGGCTTTAAGGGAGCGGCCAGATCCTGCAGACGGGCAATGCCGCCCAGGTACTCCGGGTACAGGGCCTGCATCTCCACCTGCTTCTTGGGCTCAATCAATACAAATTCCAATGGACAGGGCGAGGCCACTCTGATCAGCTCTGCACCGGCTATGCCCCCACCAATCACTGCAACCCTCATGACTTTGTTGACCTCACTTGCCACCTGGCTTCTGCTATTGAATCAAGGCTTATTCGCAGGTCTGCTATAAATGCATCGAGCCCGAAAAGGGGGACGATCCAGCTTTTATAGTGCTCGGATCATCTCAGAGAGCGAATAAAATGATCACTATATACTTCGATGGCCTCTGCTACCCCAGGAATCCTGGAGGCGTAGCCGCTTATGGCTACGCGGTCTACCGGGACGGCAAGCCCATCTGGCGAGGCTTTGGGGCGGTGGGCGAGGGGCGGGGCATGACCAACAATGTAGCCGAGTACGAGGCCCTCATGGCCGCAGCCAGATGGCTGGTGGATGAGGGCATCGAGGAGAAGATCATCATCAAGGGCGACTCGGAGCTGGTGATCAAGCAGATGAAAGGCGAGTATAGGGTTACCTCGGCTACCTCCAAAAAGTATGTTCCGGAGATCAAGAGGCTCCTGCAGGGCAGGGATGTCAGCTTCTCCTGGGTGCCGCGAGAGGAGAACGAGGAGGCTGATCAGCTCTCCCGTAAGGGGTATGAGGCTTATCTGAGGCGGAAGAAGAGGGCCGCAGGCTCGAGCTAGCTTGATCATCTGGATTTTGAACTTAGGCTCTGCAACCTGCATCGCCTATCAATAAAGAGATATAGTCAAGCCTCCCAGGACCATATCATGAGCATAGCAGGCTACATCAGCTCCAGGGAGCTGAAGGATCTTTTCATATCTCTGGCCGCCCTGGTAGTTGCCTTCTCCGTCTTGATGGGCGGAAGGAAGATTCCTGGCATGGAGATGGTCCTCATCATCGCCCTGGGCGTGGGAACCGGATTCCTGCTTCATGAGATGGCCCATAAGTTCGTGGCCCTGCACTTCGGCTACCTGGCGGAATACCGGGCCAATATGACCGGCCTGCTCCTGGCCGTGGTCCTCTCCTTCGCCGGATTCATATTTGCCGCTCCAGGAGCAGTCATGATCAGCAAGCCCAGAGCTCCGGCTGAGTTCTACCAGCAGGACCCCTTCGGCCAGGCGGAACTGATAAAGCAAATCAAAAATGAGTCTCTCTGGATTTCCCTGGCCGGACCCATGACCAATATCGCCCTGGCTGCGGCATTTTTCATTGTCCTGCTCTTGAGCACCCCGGATGGAATCGCCGCCCGAGCGGCCAACTTCGGCTTGATCATAAACCTCACATTAGCCGCCTTCAACCTGCTGCCTTTCGGGCCGCTGGACGGCAAGAAGATATTCGAGAGCAACCGCATAGTCTGGTTTATAGTGGGACTGCCCACCATATTGCTGGGTCTGTCGGTCTATCTCCGCATGATATAAATAAAATAAAGGCATGAGTGAGAAAGGATGCTCCAGCTAAGGGCAATAGTATCGGGCAAGGTTCAGCATGTGGGCTACAGATCCCGGGTGGTGACCATGGCCAGGACCCTGGATCTCAAGGGCTGCGTCAGGAACCTTGAGGATGGGCGGGTTTATGTGGTGGCGGAGGGAGATAGAGCGGACCTGGAGAGGTTCTGCCGGGCCATACGCATGGAGGATCCTCTCATCAGGGTAGAAGATATACAGGTGCACCTCAGCCCCCCCAAAGGCGCCTGGGATGGTTTCTATAAGATCAGCGGCGAGAGGGAGACCGACTCCCGCCTGGATACAGCCACAGTCTTCCTCAAAGAGCTGATCGTGATTGTAAAGGACGGATTCAAGGAGACCAACTCCCGGCTGGGCAGCGTAGAGGGCAAGCTGGATAGCATGGAAGGCAGGCTGGACCAGATAGTAGCCGGTCAGGAGAAGATTGCCTGCAAGATCGATGCGGCCAGGAAAGAGATCGTCTCCGAGGTCAAAGGGTTGCGTTATGACCTGCAGGAAGGAGCCCTTTCCCGATTCTCCAAAAACAAAGCCGACTGGACTGGGCGTCATCCTGAGGGCGAGCCCAAAATCCATATCAAGCCTAGCTGATGGCCGGATTTAGGGGAACAATTTTGATATTGCTGAAAGCTAAGATATCGGATGTGAGAGATAAATGAAAAAGGATGAAATCTTAGAGGAGATCGCTGAAAACCTCTCCAGAATTAGCGACAGCCTGGACGAAATGAATATCCAGCTTGAGGACATAAGCATGGCCAGTAAGATGCTGGTATTCTTTAAGATGATTGAGCTGCGCCCTGAAATGAAGGAGAAGCTAGTACATCATAACACAAGTTTTGAGTAGCAAGTTTGGACCATCGATAGCGTTCTTCTCAGGTTTCTTTCTTGAAATTAATGTTATGGTGCACTAGAGGGCAGCAGCATAGGCTGCTTTGCCTATTGATTTAGATGATGAAATTCTTGCACCCTTCCGGATTTTCTTCTTTTTGATTCTCTCATTTTCTTGGGACCGATCAGGGCCGTCTTTTCTAGGAATGGCTCGGCAGGTGATTTCAGGGAAGCTATTTAACAGAGCAGGTAAGACGGGACGCCAAATACATCCGGAGATATTGATGCCCCAGCGCATTAGAGAAAGCCTCGAAAGAGAGAGGAAAAGTATCGGTCTCATCGGCTCAGGATTCATATCCAAGGGCCTGGTGATGCTCATCGAGCAGAGAAATGACCTGCAGGTTCATAGGGTCCGCCAGCGGAGATGTCTGCAATTCCACCGCCGTTCTGGAGATGGCTCTGGAGAGGTCCATTCCTGTGATCACCATGAATGCTGAGCTGCAGATCACCACAGGCTCCTGTCTGGCCAGGAAGGGCTTCATCACCGAGGCGGAGGGAGACCAGCCTGGATGTCTCGCCGCATTGCGGGAGGAGGTGCTTCAGATGGGTCTATCCCCTCTGGTCTATGGCAACCTGAAGAACTTCCTGAACCACAATCCCACATTGGAGGAGATGAGGTTCTGGGCCGGAAAGTCGGGAAACAGCGTGGAGAACATCACCTCCTTCACCGACGGGACCAAGGTCCAGATCGAGCAGGCATTGGTGGCCAATGGCCTGGGCGCAGCGATTATAGAGCCGGGACTGTGCGGCCTGGCCAGGGACAGCGTGGAAGCGGGTGGAATGGAGCTGGCGGAGAAGGCCAAGGCCATAGGCAGCCCCGTCTCCGACTATCTTCTCTCGGCTAAGATCCCTCCCGGGGTCTTCGTCACTGCCGAGTGCAATCCCTGCCATAAGGTATACCTGCGATATTACAAGATGGGTGAGGGACCATACTACACCTTCGTGCGCAACTACCACCTCTGCCACTTCGAGGCCATGAAGACCATTGACCGGGTTCTAAGCGGCGGAAAGGTGCTCATCAACAACTCCCTCCAGCCCCGTGTGAGCGTGGCGGCAGTGGCCAAGAGGGACCTGCCGGCTGGATATCTGATTAAGAAGGCAATAGGCAGCTTTGATGTTAGAGGGGTGGCAGTGAACATCAGAGACGTGCCTGATCACATTCCCATCGGCCTGCTGCAAAGCGCGAGGCTGACCGAC
>NOLC01000137.1 GCA_002256595.1 Methanosaeta sp. NSP1
TTCTCAATGTCCACCAGCATCTCTCCGGCGATCTTGGAGAGGCGCACCTCGGTGTAACGCATGGCCGCAGCCGGATCTCCATCAACGGAGCCGAAGTTGCCCTGGCCGTCGATCAAAGGATAGCGCATGGAGAAGGTCTGAGCCATGCGCACAATGGTATCGTAGATGGCCGCATCCCCGTGGGGATGGTACTTACCCATGACATCTCCCACCACACGTGCTGATTTCTTGTAGGGTTGGTCATGGGTCATGCCCTGCTCATTCATGGCATAGAGTATGCGCCTGTGAACGGGCTTGAGGCCATCTCGCACGTCGGGCAAAGCTCGACTTACGATCACACTCATAGCATAATCAATGTATGAGGATTTCATTTCCTCAGTGATGTTGACCAGTACTTCTGTCAAAGTAACCTCAAATATCAGCCATCATACATCAAGATTCTTTACATACTTGGCGTGCGTCTCTATGAACTCCCTTCTGGGCTCCACCTGGTCGCCCATGAGAATGGTAAAGATGCGATCCGCCTCCACAGCATCCTCAAGCGTCACTTTGAGCATGGTCCTCTTCTCCGGGTCCATGGTCGTATCCCACAGTTGCTCGGCATTCATCTCTCCCAGACCCTTGTACCTCTGAATGGCAGGCTTGGCCTGGCCCTTTATCAATTGGTTCAACTGTTCATCTGAGTAGGCGTAGCTGACCTGCTTTCCCTTTTTGACCATATAGAGTGGCGGCTGGGCGATAAAGACGTAGCCTGCATCGATGAGGGGCTTCATGTATCTGTAGAAGAGGGTGAGAATGAGGGTGCGAATATGCGAGCCGTCCACATCGGCATCGGTCATGATCACTACCTTGTGATATCTGGCCTTGGCTATATCGAAGTCGTCTCCTATTCCCGTGCCGAAGGCCACAATCATATTGCGAATCTCGCTGTTCTTGAGGATCTTGTCCAGCCTGGCCCTCTCCACATTGAGGATCTTGCCCCGCAGGGGCAGTATGGCCTGAAAATGCCGGTTTCGGCCCTGCTTCGCGCTTCCGCCTGCGGATTCGCCCTCCACGATATAGATCTCGCATTTGCTGGGATCGGTATTGGAGCAGTCGGCCAGCTTTCCAGGCAGACCGCCTGAACCCAAGGCATTCTTGCGCCTTGTCAGCTCTTTGGCCTTCCTGGCCGCCTCGCGAGCGCGCAGCGCCTCGCCTGCCTTCTCCACTACGGTGGTAGCGACGATGGGATTCTCCTCGAAGTATTCGGACAATCCCTCCGAGACCATGGACTCGATCAGTCCCCTGATGGAGCTGTTTCCGAGCCTTGTCTTGGTCTGGCCCTCGAACTGGGGGTCTGGAAGCTTGACGCTGATCACAGCCACCAGCCCCTCACGCAGATCGTCTCCCCCCAGCTTGATCTCGTTCTTGAATAGCTTATTTTCCCGGGCGTATTCGTTGACCGTCTTGGTCAGTGCGGCTCGAAATCCCATGAGGTGGGTCCCGCCCTCACGGGTGTTGATATTGTTGGCGTAGGAGAATACATTCTCATTGTAGGAGTTGTTGTACTGCAGGGCGACCTCCACTGCAGTTCCATTCTTGGAGCGGGTGAAGTATAAAGGCGGCTTATGCAGCGTCTCCTTGTTGGCATTGAGGTACTCCACGAAGGATATGATGCCTCCTTGATAGCAGAAGTCGTTCTCCTTTTCCGTCCGCTCATCCCTGATGGTTATCCGCAGGCCCCGGTTGAGAAAAGCCAGCTCCCTCAGCCTTGAAGATAATGTATCAAAGTTGTATTCCGTCTCCTCGAAAATGCTCCCGTCCGGCTTGAAGGTGACCGTGGTGCCTGTCTTCTCCGAGTGGCCCCTCACCTCCACATCGCTGGCCACGCTGTGCCCCGATGGTAGCGCTGCCAGTAAACCCGGCCGTTGCGGCGCACCTCCACCTCCATCCACTCGGAGAGGGCATTGACCACGGAGACGCCAACGCCATGAAGTCCTCCCGAGACGCTATAGGACTCATGGTCGAACTTGCCTCCGGCATGAAGAACAGTCATGACTATCTCCAGAGCCGGCCTGCCGAATTGGGGATGGTTGTCAACGGGAATGCCCCGACCGTCATCGGCCACGGAGACGCTGCCATCCTGACGCAGTACCACATTGATCTCCTTGGCATAGCCTCCCAGGGCCTCGTCCACGCTGTTGTCCACCACCTCATAGACCAGGTGGTGCAGCCCCAGACCGTCCGTGCTGCCTATGTACATGGACGGCCTGCGCCTTACTGCCTCAAGGCCTTCAAGAACCTGAATCTGGCTTGCGTCATAGCCCGTTTCTTTGCTCAAAACTGATTAATCCCCCTGAATAATTAGGACTGTAATGAAATAACCTGAGACGATATAAGCCTTTCCCCAAAAGTATATCATATTTATTATCTAATGAATTCATCCAATGCAACCGAACTCCACGAGGGCACAGATCTCCAGAGATGAAATGCCGGAATTGGGATGAGACCTCCCCATTGCGGCAGTGAAGACCTCCGGAAAAACCTGCGTACTAAGCATAAGCTGCAAAATGAGGCAAAGCCAAGGTCCGGATTCGAACCGGAGTGGTAATGCTCTGCAGGCATTTGCGTAGCCGCTCCGCCACCTTGGCAACAGGCGCTGTCGCCTCCCAGAGTTGTGTTGGTCTGATTTAAACCTTTATCGGCTGGGGCGCGCTTCTTCGCCACCGAGGGGCAGGAAGATTTCATCCTCTATAAAGATTGCCGTTGTCTGCCCGGCTGGGAGAAGGATAATGCGGCAGCTCTGAGGTGATGGTGCCGAGAAAGAAGATCTGATCTAGACCGCCAGCATTCTCTCTATTGACCTTCTGGCCCTGATGGCAGTCTCCTCCGGCACACTCACCCGCGGCTCTAAGGTTTGCAGAGCCTGCAAGACCAAAGAGAGATTGGTCTTCTTCATATTCTGGCAGACGGCATTCCTGCTCAGAGGATAGAACTCCTTGCCCGGACTGTCCTTTTTGAGCCGATGGATCATGCCCGTCTCCGTGCCGATGACAAACTCCCCAGCCGGACTGGACTGCGCATGCCGTCCCATCCCTGATGTGCTGTAGACGAAATCAGCCCTATCTATGACCTCCGGGCGGCACTCGGGATGGACCAGCACCTCAGCCAGGGGATGTCGGGCCCGGGCCGCATCCACCTCTGCAGCAGTGAATTGATCGTGCACATAGCAGTAGCCGTTCCAGGGTATGACCTTCTTGTCTGTGTGGCGGGCCACATAGGCGGCCAGATTCCGATCGGGCACAAAAATTACCTCCTTCTCCGAGAGGGAGGCCGCCACCTCAACTCCATTGGCCGAGGTGCAACAGATATCGCTCTCCGCCTTGATCTCCGCGGTGGAGTTGACATAACATACCACAGCCGCTTCGGGGTAGAGGGCTTTGAGATCGCGCAGCTCCTGCGGAGAGATCATATGGGCCATGGGGCACCAGGCGCCTTTTGCCGGCAGCACCACCGTCTTGTCGGGAGAGAGGATGGCTGCCGTCTCGGCCATGAAGTCCACTCCGCAAAAGACGAGAACATCGCAGTCCAGACGGGCTGCTGCTCTGGCCAGCTCCAGTGAGTCGCCCGTCAGGTCGGCAATATCCTGCACCTCAGGAAGCTGGTAGTTATGGGCTAAAATGGCCGCACGTCGCTGCTCTTTCAAAGAGAGAATCTCATCTATGATTGCCATGGGAATTGGCCCCCTCTTTGAAGAACTATTATTTTAAGCTATTTAAATAGATTAAATTGATACTAAAACTTCGATTAAAGTAGGCTTTAGTCAGCCACTCTAATGGTTAAATCAATCCCATCCGGGGGATAATTGCTCTGCCAGCTCCCTGGCCCGCTTTAGGGCTAAAAGGGCATCCTCCATCTTAAAGTCGCGCCGCTCGCGCTCCAGATAACAGCGCAGCCGCTCCATCTCCGCTTGGGGGAGATCTTTTGATCCCTCCAGCAGCATGCTCTGGTAAGTTCGATGGGGAAAGTAGAGACGGCGTGCGGCGAGAAAGAGCTTCTCCCTGGAATGCTCTGAAATTATGCCCTTGCCGCAGGCCAGATCCAGATTGAAGCGAATATTGACCAGCGGCTCGGATGTGGGAATATAGCTGAAGGGATCAAAAGTCAGAGCCACCTCGTCATCAGAGACCAGACTGCCGCTCTTGTAGGCCCGGTAAATGATGCCGATTCCCTCCATGCCGTAGACATCCAGCTCCGAGGCCCGGAGAGCTCCCATGCTCGATGCGCCGAGGACTTTGGCCCCTGCCTCCAGGGCATAGATCACCTCCTTGTGGGCTACGGAGCTCTCCTGAAAGAAGACACCGTCGATGAGACAGATGATTCTTGCACCCTGCCTCGCCGCCTGGTAGAGGTCTCCTCTCTTGGCCGGAGGGCGGTAGTCGGCCTCCAGTATCTCCTCTGCCCGCTCCCTAGGCAGGCTTGGGCCGAGGAAGACGACGACTGCGCTGCCTGGCATTTCTGCTCCTCTTGCCCACCCGCTCAGGGTCCACGGCCGACATCTCCAGGCCGGGGACGATGACTCTCACCACAGGAATTCCAATCTCCGGACGGGTCAGGTTCACCACCACCGCCCGGTCCAGCCCGGCCTCTTGCAGCTTGGCCAGCATGTGCCTGATGTCCAGAAGGAAGTCGTCGCTCTCAAAAGAGGGCACATCGGCGAAGCTCCTTTTCTCCGAGCCCCCAAACCAGTGAGAGTTGAGCTTCTTGGTCCTCTCATAGCCTATGCGCTTGCGGAAATCTGCCAGGGTGGTGTCCTCCCTGGCTCCGTGAATCTGGGTCAAGCGGCTCTGGGCCACCTCGGTTAGAGCCCGCAGCACTGCCACCTTGGCGCTGGTGTGAGTTCCCATGCCGGT
>NOLC01000130.1 GCA_002256595.1 Methanosaeta sp. NSP1
GTCCTCCATCCGCCCGCCGGAGAGGACGGCTGAACTTCGAGATACTCCTAAATCCTGCAGCAGCCGCGCCCCGCCAAGCAGCAGCTCCAGCCGGTCGGCCATGCTCTCTCCTTCATCTATGCCCACCGGACCCAGCAGAAAGGACCAGCCTGATAGCTCCAGCAGGGCCAGGCGCCTCACCTGGATGCCGAACTGCTCTGACAGCGCCCGCATGGTCCGCCCAGCAGGCAGGTTTCCCCGCACCGCTCCCTCGATCTCTCCGTCTGCCAGAAGGCGCGCCAGCTCCTTCCAGGGAGCCGGGCTGGGGACGCACTCCAGATCAGAGTCGCATCCCGGATCGCCCACCAGCAGGAGATCGGCATACTCCCGGGACGATTCCAGAGATGCTATCAGAGCAGCATCCGCATTCCAGATGCCTATGCCGATGCGAGATCTCCTGGCCCTGGCTTTCTCCTTCAAGGATGGTATAAAGAGCGAGTCCATATCAGTGAATCCCGGTCACGCACTCCTTCTCCAGGTCGAATAGAACCGCCTGATCTGCTCCCTGACATATGATCAGCTTTCTCTCTTCCGTCACCCGGCCTATGACCCGGGCTACAAGGCCGCGCCTGGCGAAGACCTCCAGAACGGCCGGGGCTTTCTCCGCCTGGGCCGTGACCACAAATCCCATTCCCGGATACATCTTCAGCCAGGCGGAAGGGTCCACACCCATAGGACGGGCAATGGCCTCCACATCCACCACCGCTCCCACCTTGCTGCTCTCAAGAAGCATGCCTAGTGTACCCAGCAGGCCGGGATTGCTGATGTCCTTTCCCGCCCTTACCAGTCCCCTCTCTCCCAGCTCCTGCATCGATCCCAACTGAAATAGAAGGGTCTGGCGATCCTTAAAGCTGGTGGAGTCGAAGTTTATGGCGAACCTGGGATGAGGCTGGCCGTCCAGATCTGCTGCCGCAACCACCACATCCCCGGCCTGGGCTGTGCTGCTCAGAATCAAACCGCTCTTTTTGGCCTTGCCCAGTATGGCCACATCCAGAGCACTGTAGGGTGTATCGGGGTGGAGATGACCTCCGATGATGGGAACGCCGAATTTCTCGATGGCTTTTTTCATGCCCCGCAGGACCTGGCTGGCGATCTCTTCATCGCCCACGGAGAGAACATCCACCATGGCCACAGGCCAGCCCCCCATGGCAGCAATGTCGTGAACATTGACCAGTACGGAGCAATAGCCTGACCACTCTGGATCTACCTCCATGAGCTTGGACCAGATCCCGTCCGCAGCCAGGAGCATGACCTCATCCCCGTCATCGATCACAGCCGCATCCTCGCCAAAGGAGGCTATAATGCGCTCGGACTCAATGGGAAAGAATTGCATGATGCTGCCGATCTGCTTCTTGCGAGTGATGCCCACAAACCCTCGCAGCTCGGATGCCAGAGACTCTAGATTCATCACAACTAGTTTTGAGGCTCCGATCAAAAATAGATAACGCTTTGACGATGATAGATAATGCTTTGATGAGGCTCAATGCTCTTTAACTCCCTCCGGAAAGGGCATAAACTCGATCTGTCTTATCCCTCCATTGGGAATGTTCCAGTAGAAAAATATCATAAATAAATGTTGAGTAAATTCATTGCTAGCGAAAACCCATTACTTAGTAAATAATAATAATTTCTTTATGTTTACTTTCTACATCAAACGATAGGCTGAATGAGATCTTCCAGTGGAAGACAAGGGGTTCGATGATAACATCTATGCGAGGGTTATATGGAATTGCTATGAGAGAGCCACATCTAGACAATGAGCACTCGTCCTAAAGCCGCGAAAAAAAGGAAGAATAATGTATCCCTTCTTTTCAAGATGAGTCTTCAGGCAAAAACTGAGCCGGACCATGCCCCTTTTTCAGAGTACGCTTTGCTTGATGCTCATAGGCCTCGATATGCGGCTCGAAAAGCATGCATCCTGAAGCGTCCTATTCAACCACCCTGGCCACACCATTTTGCACTGCCACCCTCAGAGATCCATATCTGCTGGACGGAGGCTGCAGGAATCTCCAGGAGCCCTCTCTCTGGGACAGAACCATCGGATCGCAATACTCAATATCCCAGGATCCTCTGCCGCAAAAGCTGGCATTTACCGCCACAGCATAAGCTCGCCAGCGGAAGATTTTTACCTGAGGCAGACCTTCGGCTGTAGCCAGCGCCTCTTCAGCCTCTTTTTGGCTTGAGGCCAGCTTCAGTTTGGGAATTGCCGGACTAAAAGACGCTGTACCCGCTATCAAGTCATACCTGGAAACCAGGTAGCTGTTTCCTTTTTCCTCCAATGCGGCCCAGGAGAATAAACCCGGCAGGGGATAAATCGATGCATTCCCGAGAGCGAAATCCTCTTCTGCTGCCCACCTCCCTTCCATCCTGATCCCACCCACCAGCAGCAAGAAGAGCAGAAATACAACGAAGAGATTCTCTTTCTGCCGATTGGTAGGCCAGCTCCGCAGCATTGCTGCCAGGATCAGGATTGTGGCTGCCAGAACCGCCGGCTCTATCTGAAAGAATAGATCCGCCGAATAGCGCAAAGACTGCCAGGGATAGAAGAGGGGAACGCCCCTGGTGGTGGTATAGTCCAGCAGCAGATGGAGGGCCACCCCGGCCCAGACCAGTACCAGGCTGCGAGCAGAGAATTCCAGATCCAGATAATCGCGCCTCCAGAACCCCCTGACCCTGGGCAGCGCAGCCAGATACAAAACCATCAGCCCGAAGAGAAGGCCGAAGAAGATGCTGTGGGTGATCCCCCGGTGCACCAGCAGCAGATGAGGTGGCAGGATGGACCCGGCCCATGAGAGGAATACATCCAGGTCTGGCGCAATCCCTCCCAGAACCAGAGCCGCCACCCACCTCTTCTCCCATGCAAGATAGCTTGCCAGGAGATAGGGCAGGAGAGCATGGGTGAAAAAGTCCATCTTTTCTTCTCTGCCTCCTTGCAGCTATTTTTCTCTTATGGCAGGAATAGGAGACTTGGGCAGCAATTCCAGCTACTGCAATATGCTGTCCATATTGCTTAATTGCAGCTTGCTGGTCATATTGCTTGACTGCAATGTGCTGCTCAAGTTGGCCGTGGAGCCCATCTTTTCAGGAAGCTCTTCTGTGTTGGCTATATCCGCGGTGGCATTGCCGTCGGTCCGGGGATAGGGCATGACCACAAGACATGGGCCGCTGCCGCTCTCCCGGGAGAAGAAAGAGATCTCAGCGCTGCTGTTGCTGAATGCCTCCAGCAGGAAGGAGATCCGATCACCTTGTGCCCCGGCATCTTGCAGCTTCTTGGAGACATCAAAGGCGAATACATCATCGCCATCGGTGTTGCTGCTATAGGCCGAGGCATCATTATTCTTGACAGTATTCCAGGCGGGAAGAATGTTGACCAGGAATGTGGTGTAATCCGAGCTCTCATCCCAGTCCGAGCCGATGGTCAGCAATGCCACCATGATCGGATCGCTTCCCTGGCGGATGGACTCTGCCTTGAGCAGCAAGACCGCCATATCATCACGGCTGAAGTTTTGGCCGGAGATATTGAACTGAACCGCCGGAACGCCGGGATAGCTGATCTCACGGGTCAGGTTCTCAATCACATCGTTCTCAGTCACATTGATGGCACAGAGCAAGGAATCGCTCTGATTGAAAACAGAGACACTCTCCTCCCCCATGCTCAAGTAAACATCCTCAGAAGCTGGAATAACAGTCAGCTCGCCCTGGCCCTGGCCCGCGAGCACCGCTGCCAGGAGCAAGAGCATCATCCCCCTTATTGGCCTATGCATAATCTATCTCCCTCTTTTAACTGTTAACAGTAGGTTATTAAATGGATTCATATTTAAAATATATGTTTTTACATGAAGTCCGCCAGGCCGGTCTGCCTGGCCTTGTCGTTCTTGAAGAGGGAATCTATCTCCATCTTGAGAAGTTGCAGCCTCTGTTTGGTGTAGCTGCTCACCCCGTACTCCTCAGCCACCTTTATGGAGACATCCAGATACTTGCGCACGCTTCCTTCATGCACCGTCAGAATTATCCTGCCGCCGCATTTGGGGCAGGTCTCCTTAAGAGGCGGCCGCCGGTACTTGGCTCCGCACTTGACGCAGCGGACCTTCTGCTTGGAGAAGGCATGAAGATTGCCGATGAGGTCGGGCAGAAAATGAGAGTTGATGACCCTCTCAGCCACGTCCTGCTCGTCCACGGCCCGGATCAAGCGGGCCAGCTCCAGTTGGGCATCCATCTTGTCGATCATCGTCTCCAGGGTCTTGTAGGCGCTGTTTTTGGGACCGGCGGCAATATCCGTTGTGCTATGGCTGAAGTTGAATCCGGTGTACTGAGCATCGCTGCCCAGCCTCTTGGAGACCAGATCGAATTTGGCCTCCAGCTCCTTGGGGCTGGCATTTTTAAGGCTGGCTTCATAGAACTCCAGAGGGTAGACCGGTGTCAAGTCCAGGTTGTGGGCTTCCTTGTCCACCTCCATGGGATTGAGGACCGTGGTCATGACCAGGCAGGCATCCATCTTCCCTCCCCTCTTCTGGGGCAGGTAGGACATGGAGAAATTCAGCAGCGCATCCATGAGCAGCATCACGCAGTCCTCGTCCCCGTCGCAGTTGCGGCGCTTGGCGGCATGAAAGAATGGATGGCCGAAGCCGGCGGAGGCGGAGCTGTAGCCTATGAGCCGGCAGAGCACTCCCGCCGAGGTATGGGGGGCGAGGCCCACCATGAGGGTGCCTATGAGGTCCGCCGGGCTTGCCGCCCGGTAGAAGGGCTCCAACCCGTAGAACTTCACCAGAAGCTCGTCCACAAACGCTGCTACCTTGAGAAGGTATCCTCCGGCGTCATGGGACAGGATGATATCCTGCACCCGCAGCTCGCAGACCTGGGCGGGATCGGTCAGAGGCTGACCCTTCATATCCTGCTCGTATCCCAGCTCTCTCAGCCTCTCCGGGCTCGTGCCCATCTCATCGGGCCGGAAATGGGTGAGCGGCAGATCGGTAAGATCATAGCGCACTGTTCCGTCCTTGAATATGTTGATGCCGTGCTTGGCCCGCAGTATTCCCTTTTCCAGGGGCTCCGGGGTCTTGTCCCGGGATGAGAGGCCGAGCACGCCTTTTAGGGCGTCAGGCTCGCGTTCGCCTAAATTTTGCAGGGCTTGATGGTAGAGCTTTTTGACATCGATCTGCATCTTAGCCGCAGCAGATGTCTCCTTGCCGCATTTGGGGCATTTATCCAATCCCGGGACGCCGCAATTGGGGCAGACTCTCTTCTTCTCGGTATAGCCGCCGCACTCACATCGGAAGGAGAAGCCTTCTTTTCCGCAATCCTTGCATACCCGCCTCTCAATCTCCACATTGATGATCCCGGTGGCGTTGCCTGTGGAGTGCTTAGCCGCCTCCTGAATGGAGCGGGACTTTCCGCCCTCCTCCCCGGCAGGAAAGAGCACATGGGGCGGCGGGCGCATCAGCCTTATATCCGACTTCTCCGGGCGGCCCATGCGGGCTCCTATGCGAGATGGGGCCCTGGCTCGGACGGCCAGGCCCGAGACCGCATTGACTGCATCCAGCGTCGAGCCGTCCTCGGCGCTTCCTGCATCTGATGCCCTATATGCGCTCCTGGCCCTATAGGCCCTGGCCTGGTCGCTCTCCCTCAGGCCCGAACCGGTCCGGCCAACGGCTTCAGCCTCCAGGCCCAGGCAGAGCAGAAAGGCAAGCGGGTCCTCGACGATGATCCTCCCCTCCCGGACCTTATGCCGCAGCAGGATGCACTCCAGCGCCTCCTTGGCCCCTAAGGGTAAGAGGAGCCGGCCGGATTCAAGCCGGCCTTCCGATAGCGCCATTGAGGCCAGCCGCTCATATTCGGGCCGGAGAAGATCATGCCAGAGATACTCCTCGGCCCACCACTCGAAGACGTAGGAGGCTGGTGCTAGCGGCCGGTTGTTCTCCAGAAACTCGCCGAAGCTGATCAGTATCTCGCCCAGGTCCAGGATTTTGGAGACATGGGCTTTGAGCGCCGCCTGGATGGAGCGGGGATCGGTGCAGCTAACCGGCATCCATTCCAGAATATCTGTATCGGAGTCGAATCGGACCACATCGCCGTTTAGGAGCCGCACCGTAGGACCCTCTATGGAGCTGACCGGTGCCACCGCCGCCGCCTTTCCCGGCTGCTCCACCTTGATCTGGGTTCCTGCAGCCATGAACTCGCCTAAAAGCAGCATGGAGGCGGGATTGATCCCGGCGGCTGCAAGGCCGGTATTCCTGGCCCGGCCGTAGCGCAGCCGGAAGCCTCCCGGACGGGAAGGATGGGAGAAGACGGGACGGCCGGCGATGAGGTCGCGCAGGAACTTGGGGCTGGAGTCCCCGCCGTCCTTCTTGGCCTCGGCCAGGGAGTCCAGCCATTCCCATCCCGAGATCTCCAGCTTGGAGACATGCTTCTTGAGCTTGGGCCGCTTCAAAGCTATACCCTCCGCAGCGACCAGGGCAATTCCGCCCCTCACCCGGTTGGTCTCAATTCTGGGCAGGTCCCGGTATCCTGAGACCTCCTCCTCCTCCGTGGGCTCCCCATCGATGCAGATGGGGCAGTTCCGGATTATGGTTCGGATCTCGTCATCGGAAGGAGAGTACTGCAGCCCTGCCACCCGCTTGTAGACACCGATCTCCTCTACATAGCGCTCCACCTCCTCCGTCCGGGGCTTCCAGGCGGCGATGCCCACAGCTCTTCGGACATAGTCTGCCACCAGAACCGAGAGGGCCTGGGCCGTGCCGCCTGCGGAACGAATGGGCCCGGCATAATAGACCTTGAGATACTCCGTGCCGTCATCGTTTTTTCCCAGATCCACCCGGGCTATTCCCTCCATGGGAGCTGCCACCACTCCCTCGGTCAGCAAGGCAACCGAGGTGCGGATGGCGTTTTCCACCGACTCGATCTTGGATGAGCCCGCGCCCAGTCGGCCCTGGGCAAAATCGATGCCGATGGCCAGAGCAGCCTCCTCACGGCTCAATCCCTCTGCCTCCATCTCCCGGATCCTCACGGCTATGCCGGGAATGCCGATCAGCTTCTCCACCCTTTCCGCCAGGTCCACGGCGAGAGGTATCTCCACCTCCAGGCTGGGGTCCAGCCCCCGGCTCCGGGCTGCTCCGGCTATCTGCAAGGCCTGATCCAGGCCGCTATTGAGCATTTCGAAATACTGGGAGGTATTCACCGCTTCTCTCCACTATTTTGCTCTCCGGTCCACAGCTTGAGGCCGGTCTGGCTGTCAGGAGTTCTATGCAGATCTTGCTGCGGCAGCTCCTGCAGAAATAGCTCGGCTGCAAATATGCTCCCCCTGACCAGATGGCCGGCAAAGGTGACGCCGGATCTGTCTGCCAAAACGGCATGGGCGTGCACAAAAGGCTGCCCATCCAGAAGGGAGATGTTGCCGGCGCATGAGGCGATCTCCACCGGCTCTTCCACTGCCCGGACCAAGTACACCCGGCCGGCCTGATCATAGAATCCCAGATCGGCACGGGAGAGAGCCCCTATGGCCGAGATCGCTGCGGCTCTGATCTTCCTCTCCCTGGCGATATCAGTTATCTGGCTTATTATTTCAGCTCCGTGATCAAGCCTGGCCAGGAGGCATCTTCCCGGCGAGCTTTCTTCTATAATCAAGCAATCAATCCCCCAATAAGCCTAAGACAAAGGCTGATAAATCTTCTGCCGGGTGCCTATTACTGTGCTCTTTTCACCATATCCCGCCTCTGGAATAAGGGGTCAGATCGTGCCTTTAGCAGGGCCAGACGAAAAGGGAAGGGTGTTGGATATTCCCGGCAGGATTCCTCTCTTCCTTTGATTGCTCTTCATCTTGCTTGCCTGATGGCAAAAGCAATCCTCTGCAGCGCCGTGAGATTGGCCAGGACGGCGGTTAAGGCTATGATCGCCATCAGCCACTCCGGATCG
>NOLC01000088.1 GCA_002256595.1 Methanosaeta sp. NSP1
CGGACCGCGGCTGCGGCCCTATCCTGTGACTGCGACTTTCTGCAGAAGACCCGGCTATCCGGAACCGAGGTTTCCATGGCCCCCCAGGAGGTGGCGGTGGCCGGCCGGGATGTGGTCATATTCGATGACATGATTGCCACCGGCGGGACCATGGCCACAGCCACCTCCTGGGGGGCCATGGAGACCTCTGTTCCGGATAGCCGGGTCTTTTGCAGAAAGTCGCAGTCGCAGGACAGGGCCGCAGCCGCGGTCCTGGCCATGTTCATGGCCCCCTTGTCCGGGGATATGACCACGGGATCATGCAAGCCCATGCCGCCGATCCGCTCCGCCAAAAGGGGCGTAGCGTCCAGGTTTTCCGCCTGGCAGTGAAAGTGGATCATTATGGATGGAGCATGGATGTTGACCAGATGGACGCTGCCCTCTTTCAGAAAGGGATTGAGGGCAGTGGCCACGGCCCGGGCGGTCATGGGCTCCCCCGGCTGGAAGATCTTGTCCTGGCGGGCGTAGCCGAAGTAGGGCATGACCAGCTTGACTGCCCGCCCCTGGCATATATCCAAAAGCTGGAGGAGATAGACCAGATCCTGATCCGTGGGCGTGGACTGGATTATGACTATATCGTCATCCAGCTCGCTCTGAATCTGGGAGTACGACTCGCCATCCGGAAATGTCCTGTAATCGCAAAGAGCAAGAGTTTCATTTAAATTTGCAGCCACCCGGCCAGCAAGAAGCTGGGAGGCGGGCCCTCCGATAATCACCATAAAATCACCTTTTAGCTAATCTCTATCAACTTCCGACTACCTTCATTCGCAGCTTAACCGTGGGGGTGACGATGGAGCCTACAGAGCGCACGTCTCTTCCCACCTCAATCTCCTTTAAGAGATGGAAGATATTTCCGGCCAGCATCAGGGATCTAATGGGCCGGCCCTGCTCTCCCGGTGAGATGGCAAAGGCATTCCTGGCCTCCACCGAGAAGTCCCCGGAGATGGCATTGGCGGTATGGGCGCCTATGAGGCCGGATACCGCATAACCGCGCGTCTCCTCCAGGAGATTGCAGCTCTCTGAAGAGCTGACGATGAAGTTTCTCGCTCCCACCCGCGGCACAGCAGTGTACCCGGAGCGCATGGCATTTCCCGTGGACCGGACTGAATCCTTTCCTGC
This sequence comes from Methanosaeta sp. NSP1, assembly GCA_002256595.1. Lineage (GTDB taxonomy): Archaea > Halobacteriota > Methanosarcinia > Methanotrichales > Methanotrichaceae > Methanothrix. The sequence continues at coordinate 1,159 of NOLC01000088.1, forward strand.
CGCATAGCTATCATAAAGATAGCCTTGCAGGATGCCGCCATCCACCAGGACCGTTTTCTGGGATGGCACACCCTCGCCGTCAAAGGCTGAGCTGTCTATGCCCCCGGCAAGGAGACCGTCATCCACTATCACCAACCTCTCCGAGGCGATCATATCCCCCCGCCTTGAGGCCAGGGCTGACCGACCCTTCTGGACGTTATCCGCCAGCAGGGCTGGAATCAGGGTGGACTCCAATAGCTCGGCCACCGCTTGGGGCCGCAGCAGGACATCGAAGGTGCCGCTTTCTGCCTTGCCCCCTCCCAGAGAGGATCGGGCCATCTCTGCTGCGCTCCTTCCTACCTCCTCCAGAGAGGGCTCTAAGCGGCGCGAGATGCTAAATTCGCTTCCAGTGGCCACATCCGCTCCCCTGGCAATGGCCTCCATAGAGGCCTGCATGAGTGTCCCCGCCTCCTCCATCTCCAGACCCCAGGAGTTGATTATAAAGCCGGAGCCGCTGGCGCAGGCCAGTCCTCCCGAGACCGGCTCTGCCCCGGCCACATCGGAGCAGCCTGCAACCAGGCCCTCAGCCAGCTCCAGGCACTCCTCCGCCCCTGCCTCAGCCAGACGGGGATCAAAGATGTTTTCCGGCTGCGTTACCCTCTCCGGCCTGGGAAAGCCCCGCCAGGCCGGATCAGAACCGCGGGCCCGCGCCGATTGAACTGCGCTCCTGGCCACGGAGGCGAGCAGCGACATATCGCTGGTGCTGGAAAAGCCCACTGCTCCTGATACAACCGCCCGCAGCCCCAGGCCGCGGTGCAGGCTTTGGCTGGCCAGCTCCACCTGAGCCCGGCGCAGATCGATGGCATAGGATAAAGAGGCCATGCCGTAAACCTCGGCTTCCTCTGCCCCAGCCGCAATCGCTAATGAGAGCAGCTCGCGGGCTTCAGGCAGAAGGCTATCCGATGTATCTGAGATCCTCATCCCCGCCCGACCTCAATGCCCAGGATGCGGCACAAAATTCGCAGCACCTCCGAGGCGGCCTTGGGATCGACCAGATATCCGGAGGTAACGCCCATGAGGCAGATGGCATCTATCCCCCGCAGGGCTCCCATGCCCAGCAAGAGACCGGAGACGCCGATGATGCCGCCCCCAGGCTCGTTCTCATGAAAGAGGACGCCATTTTCTTTCATCTCCTCCACCAGCGGGAGACTGCTGGCTGCTCCCATGACCGTGGACTTATCCACGAACTGGCCGGTTCCATAGCCCCCCAGGGCATAAATCCTCTTCACATGATAGCTTTCCGCTATGTCCAGGAATATGCCGCACAGCTCGTAATGCCCTTCATTGGTGGCGCTCTGGTAGTCGCCGATGAGAATGAGCAGGTCGGGCTCGCCGTCCTTGCCCCGGTAGGCATAGATCTCATTTCGGACCTGCCGGATGGTGCCGTCGGGATTGACCATGACCTGAGGCGGAAAATGGGGCGAGTAGATCTCCATTATTTTTTCCGCATCCAGTTCCTCTACCATGTGGTCTGCTACCAGCTTTCCCACATGGCCCACGCCGGGCAGCCCCTCCACCAGAATAGGATTATTCAGGGCTACCTCCTTAATACGGACGACCGTGGTCTCTTTCATATCAGTCCTCCTCTGCCAGTGCTCTCCTGTATCTGCCGTAGGGATCATCGGGAGAGAACCGGGGCGGCTTGGTCATAGCGGCACTCCCCCCGCAGGCGGGGCAGATCTCCTTTAAGGTGTATCGGCCGCAAGCGGTACATCGGAGGATCTTGGATCTCATGCTTCTCTGAGGAATGTGCCCTCTCCGCCATGCAGTTCCATGTATTTGATCACAGCCTGGGCGGATTTCTTGAGAACAGACTCAGCACTTTTGTAATCCGGCGCTGTTACATGAATGCGATAGCGGGGCGCTCCGATATAGGTGATGGCGACTGTGGCGCTTTTATCCTTTATGCGCCGGGCCTGCTTTAAAGCCTTCTTGACCACCTCTACACCGTCCGGAGCTGGAGAGGTTATGTCCACATAGCCGCTGATGTCCACCGACGGCAGCTTGACATTATCCCGGGAGAGGCTCTCTAAAATCCCCACATCTTCTTCAGTGAGATTTGCGTCTGCCAGGGCATCTGGCCCGCTGATAGCCGCCTCCTCCATGGCCAGATAGAGACTGTCGTAAGATGCCATCAGAGCATCGGCCACACGCTTTGCTTCATCGGGCTTATCTTTGTAAGCCATCTCCAGCCATTTCCAGGCCTTCTGGTCCGCCTTCCATTCCTGAATCTTCTCCCGGCGCTGATGCTCATTGACATCCTTGAGGGATAGATCGATGTGATGCCTGGATGTGTCTACATGCAATACCTTGCAGACTATCTTCTGCCCTTCCCGCACGTGGTCGCGAATGTATTTGATCCATCCGCTGGCCACCTCCGAGATGTGAATCAGGCCCTGTTGGCCGGAATACTCGTCCAAAGAGACGAAAGCTCCGAAGTCCACGACCTGGGTCACGGTGCAGACGACTAGAGATCCGGGCTCTGGCCAGCCCTCACGTTGCATTGCAGATCACTCTAAGACTTCTACTACGGTGGTCTTAATTTCAGCCTTGCCCCCGGTGGGCTCGGCTAAAGTGCGCCCGCAGACCAGGCATTTGACCACAGTAGAGGCGTGAGCGAATATAACCTGCTCGTTCTCGCAGTCGTTGCACTTCACCTTGACGAACTTGGATGGCAGACTTATCCCTCCACCAGATCGAACTTGCCGGCCCGGAAGCCTGGACGGTTATGGGCTTTCTTGCAGGTGTTGCAGCGGTAGCGCAGGTTAAGCCTCTTGACGGGCTTGTCTCCGCCCGGAACTTTGGAGAACTTTCCCTGATTTCCTATTCCATTGGCCCGCAGCTTCTGCCTGGAAATATGGGTCATGGAGGAAGCCCGGCCTTTTCTCACCCTCTCCACGGTCTGGGGGGTATGCTTTTTGCAGAACGGACAATAAGCGTTAAGCTTTTTTGGCATCTTCACTTTTTATCATCTCTCAAACTTCACTATGCAGGCTAAATTTTTATTGCGCAGATTTCTGGCGTGAACGGCCGGGATCATAGCCACATCGTCCTTGCGGAGAAGGTAATTTCTCCCGTCTACACCCACGAACAGAGGAACACTATCCAGTAGCCGCACAACCTCGTATTCCCGACATATATCTTTTTTGCCCGTTAAAGGCCTTTCGGTGCGAGATACATGGGCCAGTATGGCCTCCCGGCCGGTGGCTATGGCCGATAGCATCTGCCGGTAGATCTCCTCCTCCTCTTCGGTCATGCCGAAGAAGCTCTCCTCCCGAGCAGCGGAGCGGGCGCTTCGCAGGGCCCGGCGGACGATCTTCTTCGCCCTCTGGTCTATGAGCTTATTGACGCTGTTCTTCTCGCTCTTCAGGGTGTCTTGCAGGATCTGAGCCTCTACGCTGAAGGGGTCTTGCAGCGATGAGAGCTCCTGCCCCAGGCCGGCCAGGTAGACGCCCACCTGCCGGTAAAAATCCTTGTCCAGATGCTGAAGCTCTGCTGATTTGCGCTCTTCTCGAAGCGCATTGGCCAGATCCAATTCCTTTCCACCTTTTTGCTCTTGCGCGGGCCTGTTATCTGAGATCAAACGATATATAGATTTATCACTTCTTTAGGCCCTGCCCCTTGCCTCAGCCACGCCCCGGGCCATGAGAAAGATGGCGACGCAGGCGGGAAGCTCCGCCGGCCCCTCCGATAAATTGTAGCTCTGGCCCTTCATCTCCGTGCAAAAGGGCTTCAAGATCTGAACCGGCAGGGGCTCGTCTCCGAAGACCACGGCATCGTCCAGCGGATCGAAGTCCTCCAGGTCCCCAAGGGTTAAAGGTGTCACCCGCAGCCCTGC
>NOLC01000109.1 GCA_002256595.1 Methanosaeta sp. NSP1
CCGGGGCAGGCCCAGAAACTGGCCGCGCCCCAGATAGAAGAGCAGCCCCAGGTATAGCAGCAGCTCCACATACCTGTCCACCACCCCGTCAATGAAGGCTCCCTTGACTGAGGCCTGGCCGGTCACCCGGGCCACAGTCCCATCCACTATATCGATAAAAGCAGAAAGGGAGAAGAGCAGGAGCCCCCATCCCAGCCGGCCGTGGATCAGTGCCGCCATTCCCGCCACCGCCGGCAGCAGGGAGAGCAGGGTCCAGGCATTGGGAGACAGCCCTAAAGCCGCCAGCCCTCCTGCCAGCCGGTCCGTCTGCTCCGGCTTGAACCTGGCTTTGAGCATGGCGGTCTCACAGGCCGGAGAGGAATATCTCCATCCGGTCCAGTGCCTCAATCAGCTCCTCACGGGATGTGGCATAGCTGCAGCGCAAGAAGCCCTCGCCGCTCTGACCGAAGACGCTACCCGGCACCACCGCCACCTTTTGCTCCTTGAGCAGCCGCTCCGCGAATTCCTCTGAGGATAGGCCCCACGATTTCACTGATGGGAAGGCATAAAAGGCTCCTTTAGGCTCGAAGCAGTCCAGGCCGATTCGGTTTAAGCCCGAGACGAACATCCTGCGGCGCAGGTTGTACTCATGCCTCATATGCATCATCTCCTCATCTCCCTTCTGCATGGCCTCCAATGCCGCCACCTGGGCCATGGTGGGAGCACAGAGCATGGTATACTGATGTATCTTGGTCATGGCCCCTACCAGGTCAGGATCTCCCATGGCATAGCCTATCCGCCATCCGGTCATGGCATGGGACTTGGACAGGCCGTTAAGGATGACCGTCCTCTCCTGCATTCCCTCCAACTGGGCGAAGCTGACATGGCTGCCGGAGTAGCTCAGCTTGGCATAGACCTCATCGGACACTACCAGAAGATCGTTCTCCACCACCACATCGGCCAGGTCCTCCAGATCGGAGCGGGTCATGATCGCGCCGGTGGGATTGTTGGGGTAGCTGAGGAGCAGAACCCGGCTCCTGTCAGTCACCGCCGCCGACACATCCTCCGGGCGGAGCCTGAACTCCTCCTCCAGCCGGGTGGGAACCGCCCTGGCCACACCACCGGACAGGACGATGTCCGGGGCGTAGGCCACATAACAGGGCTCGGGAACTATGGCCTCATCACCGGGGTTCAGGGTGGCCCGGAAAGCCAGATCAACCGCCTCGCTCACCCCGGTGGTAATCAGAATCTGCTCTTCCGGTTGGTAGTCCAGTCCCAGGTCACAGCGCACTGAATCGCAGATGGCCTCCCGGAGCTCAGGCATGCCTTTGTTGGAGGTGTAATGGGTGTTTCCCGACTCTAAAGAGTAGATGCAGGCCTCGCGCACATGCCAGGGAGTGACGAAATCCGGCTCGCCCACTCCCAAGGATATCGCTCCCTCCATCTCGCTCACCAGGTCGAAGAACTTTCTAATCCCCGATGGGGGCATGGCCTTTACCACCCGGTTTAGATGCGTCTCAGCGCTCCAGGCGGGGATGCTCTTTTGGCTCTGCTTCTGCTTCATGGAGTGATCACCAATCTCTGGGGCTTGGGCTTCTCGGTGAGGATTACGCCATGCTCCTTGTAGCTTTTCAGTATGAAGTGGGTACATGTCGACTGAACCCCTTCCAGGGGCGCTATCTTCTCCGCCACGAAGTAGGCGATATCCTTCATTGACTCTCCCCGCACGGTGACGGATAGGTCGTGATCTCCGGAGATCAGCCGCACCGACTCCACCTCGGAGAAGTTGGCTATCCTCTCCGCCACAGCATCATATCCCGTCTTGCGCTGCAGCGCCACCTTCAGCTCCAGGACGGCGAAGACATAGCTCTTGTCCAGCTTCTCCCAGTTGATCAGAGTGATGTACTTTCTTATGACGCCGGCGCTCTCCAGCTCCTGGATCTCGGAGGCTACATCGGCCTCGGACAGGCCCAGCAGGGCCGCGATCTCAGCAGGAGTTGCCTTGGCGTTTTCGGAAAGGATCTCCAAAATATCTTTCATGAAATTCTGTCTTTACCACCTTCATTCAATTATAGGCTTTGCGCTTGTCAGGAGAATATGAATAATGGTATACGGTCGAAAGTTATTAATACTCTTATTACAACTGTATTAATATGAAACAGATGAAATGTCCAAAATGTCATTATAGCTGGGAGACGAGGGTCAGCAAGCCCAAGGCCTGTCCCAGATGCAAAACCAGGCTGGATATCAAGAAGGCAAGGAGGGCCTGAAAGGATATCGATCATAATAATCACTATCATCCCCTGAGATGGTTATCTTATCACCTCACCGGCTATTGAGCCCTCCTCCTAGTTGGGATAAGAGATGTCTCAGGGGATTTTCTCCTCAAGCTTTGCTTTTAGAGCCATTGGCCTGGCTTAACTTCATCGCTAAAGGGAGAAAGATCAGGCCGGCCTGACACTTCCCCGAAAAAGCCCCGGGCGTGATTCGAACACGCGACCTATTGATTACAAGTCAATCGCTCTGGACCAGCTGAGCTACCGAGGCGACTGGAGCGACTATTCGATATCTTTACTTAAAGGCTTTGCCCCCTGCCTGTGCCCTCCGGACTTGGCCAGCCTCTCCCAGCCGCGCAGCAGAGAATAGTTGGTGCCGGGATGGCGGCAGTCAAATTCCGAGAGCAGCCTTCCGGCCTCCTCCTGCAACCGATCCCGGCAGGGCGCAGCAATGCGGTCTGATCCCAGGCCCAGGATCAGGGCATAAAGCCGCACCTCTCTTTTGGGAATCCTCCGCAGCGGTTTGATCCAATGCATCTCCTCTTCTCCCGCCCGATCATTGCTGCATTCTCCCTTAAGGTATCTCAGGAATATAGCCAGAGCCTCGTGATCCAGGTCCTCCCCTGTGGCGATGATGCCTGCATCCTCCTTTCGGGCGGCACAAAATACAGCATTCCTCTTCCGGGCGGAGAGACCGGCGGAAGATGCTTTGAGATCTGGAGAAAGCGGCATCGTCAAGTGGTGCAGGGGGATTTCCAGCCGA
>NOLC01000042.1 GCA_002256595.1 Methanosaeta sp. NSP1
AGTCCTTATGTCGGTGATCTGAGAGCCGATGTGAAAGTGAATCATCTTCAGGCTCTCTTGAAGGCCGCGCTCCCGCAGGATCCTCATCAGCTCCAGGGCTTCACCCGTGGCCAGGCCGAACTTGGCCGCCTCGCCGCCAGATTCAACCCATCGGCCCGAGCCGCGGGAGAAGAGCTTGATCCTCATGCCCAGCCGTGGAGTGATGCCCATCTGACCGGCATACTTGAGGATGTCGAAGATCTCCTCGAAGAGGTCGACCACAATCACAATATTGTTCACATTGTGGATGCTCAAAGCCAGGCGCAGATAGTCCTCATCCTTGTAGCCGTTGCAGATGAGCAGAGCCTCTCGTGGCAGGCCCAGGGAGAGGGCAGCCAGCAGCTCCGCCTTGGTCCCCACCTCCAGGCCGATTCCGTACTTGGCTCCGTACTTGATGATGTACTCAATGACCTCTTTTCTCTGATTCACCTTCATGGGGAAGATGGGCTGGTAGGTGCCTTTGTAGGAGAATTCGGAGATCGAACCCAAAAAAGCGCCTGTGATCTCATCTATCCGGTTCTCCAGTATCTGGGGAAAGCGCAGGAGCACAGGGAACTCCAGGTCTTTGGATTTCTCGATCTCTTCTATCAAATCCATCACATCCACAGAAGAAGACGGTTCTTTGCCCGGCATGATGACGATATCACCCTTATCATTGACCGAAAAATAGCCGTTGCCCCAATTCTCTATGCCATAGAGCTCCAAGGAATCTTCAGCTTGCCACATGATAGTCAGCCGTTCCCATAGAGCCTGCTTTTATCCAGACTCTCTCTCTCTTTATCCCCAATATGCCTGATCATCTTCCGCCACCCTCATCTTCCCGATCCGGGATTAAAATTTTCACGAATGGATATAACGATCCATCACCACCCTATGAATCCTCAAATTATGGCATCGAACCTTGCTAAAGAGAGCACTTTGGTATATAAATCTTCATGCCCTTTTTCGGGTCGTCCGGCTGCAAAGAAACGGATGGACAAGCTTAAAACATATCCCCCCTAAAAGAGATCGAAATATCTCGGAGGATAAAATGGATCACGGTCAGAGCCATGATTTTGTCTGCAGCGGAGATAAGGCCAGGACGACCATTCCCATGAAAGAGAGGGGTGTGGCCGAGCTGGTGGAGGACATGGGCAGGATGGGCTTTCAGGGAGGCCAGCTCGGAACATCTCTGAAGATCTGGAAGCGGATGCTAGAGGAGGATGCGACGATCTTCCTGGGCCTGGCGGGGGCTATGGTCCCGGCTGGCCTCGCCGAGTTCATCGCCTATCTCATTCGGGAGAGGAGAATTGATTGCCTGGTCAGCACCGGAGCCAATCTCTTTCATGACCTGTGCGAGGGGCTGGGAATAGTTCACTACCAGGGCAGCGCCTGCGCCGACGATGCCTACCTCAACCAGTGCAAGATAGACCGGATCTACGATGTGTTTGTATCCGAGATTGGGCTGCATAAAGGTGACATTTACATATCGGAGTTTGTAAAGGGTCTGGATCCATCCCGCCGCTATACCACGCGTGAGCTGATGTACCTGGTGGGAGAAGGCCTGCCGGAGACAACCATACTGGGGGCGGCCCATAGGGCCAATGTGCCCATATTCGTTCCTGCTATTGGGGACAGCTCTTGGGGCATAGGCATGGTCATGGCCATGCGCGAGGGGCATAGCATCATGATCGACGGGATCCGGGATGTTGATGAGATCACCCAGATCGTGGAGAGGTCGGCCAAGACCGGTGTCATTTATATCGGCGGAGGGGTGCCCAAGAATTTCATCCAGCAGACAGAGGTGGTGGCCGAGCTGGTGGGGGAATACTCCGGAGGGCACAGCTTTGCCATTCAATATACGACCGACTCACCCCACTGGGGCGGGCTGTCCGGATGCACCTTCGAGGAGGCGGTCTCCTGGGGCAAGGTGAAGAAAGAGGCGAGCAAGGTGCAGGTCTTCTCCGATGCCACCATCACCGTGCCCCTGGTGGTGCAGGCACTGCGGGAGTCTGGATGCAAGAGGAAAAGCGTCCCGGTCTTCGAGTGGAAGGAAGAGGGGCTCAAGCTGGTGTACGTCTAAAAGGCAGGAGGGCCATCTTTTTTTGAAAAACGGAACAATACCTAGGAAAATAACAGGTTTAGGTTCGATAATTTTGACAAATTTGTGAACTGGTTCAGGCACTATATATCACATTCTGGACTGATAGAAGGATGCAAATTGGGAATGTTCCTTGATAGGATGAAGACAGAATTAAATAATAGACAAAAAAAATATAATAAGAAGACTGGAGTATATAACGTCCAAACATTCAGGACTCTACACTCCGATATGATTTAGCAAAATTTATAGCTTTGAAGCGCCATTGCCAACTACTGGCATTGGGGAGTGGGGAACTGAGGTAATCGTGATAAATCCCAAAGCCAATTAGCATAAAATCTGGAAGATCTGAAAATGGAGGCTCGAGAATTGAGTTCAAAGCTAATTCTCTGGATGTGCCTGGCGGCTTTAGTTCTGTGCGCAAGCTCCCAGGCGCAAGACAAAGACAGCTCGCTTCGAGTTACAGGTGTGGGAAGCGTTCAGGTTCCTGCAGATACAACCATCATTGCATTTTATGTTCAGAACAGCAGCCACAACTTCACTGCCGCCGAAGAGGCCGCCTCTCTTAAGTTGAATCAGACGGTAGAGGCCCTTTTAGCGGCAGGGGTGACGGAAGAGGAGATTGCGTCTCATCGGTCCGAGGGCCGCATCAAATCCCATAAGGTGATTTGCACTACAGTCAACAATACCACTGACTGCCAGGATGTAATGATCGATGCGGCCACCATGCGAATGGTGGTAAAACTGAAGAGCATCGACGCAAACCAGACCCGAAAGGTTATGGATGCAGCAGAGGCCGCAGGAGCAGATGCAGCCATCTGGGGTTATGAGTTGAGCGATCCCAAGAGCGGCATTGACCAAGCCAGAAAGAAGGCCCTGGAAAATGCCAAAG
>NOLC01000128.1 GCA_002256595.1 Methanosaeta sp. NSP1
TTCATAAAGCTGTAAGCACGGGCTAAAACTACAAAGGCGGCATGGCCCTCATTGAGATGGCAGACCTCGGGCTCGGCCCCCAGCCTCTCCAGAATATTCCATCCGCCGATCCCCAGGACTATCTCCTGGATCAGCCTCCTCTCCTGACCCGGCGAATAGAGGTTGGCGGTGATGGCCCTGTCCCAGGGGCGGTTCATGGGATCATTGGAGTCCAGAAGATAGAGGTTCACCCGGCAGACATTGGCCTGCCAGACCCTCAGGATCAGTGAGCGGCCAGGCAGGACGATCCTGACTCGGAGCCTGGACCCGTCCCTATCCCGGGCCGGAACGATGGGCAGTGTCTCGGGATCATTGTAGGGGAAGGCCTCCAGTTGAGATCCATCCTGGCTCAGGATCTGGCGGAAGTATCCCTGCTGATAGAGCAGTCCAATTCCGGTTATGGGAATGCCCATATCGCTGGCGGTCTTCAGATAGTCTCCGGCCAGCATCCCCAGTCCTCCTGAATAGATGGGCAGCGCCTCGGATAGGCCGAACTCCATGCTGAAGTAGGCTACGGATGAAAGGTCGTCTTTGATGGCCGCAAGTGGCCTCTCCAGGATCCTGCACCTCGTCTCCTGCCAGGAGGCTATCTCCTTGGTCAGATTTTCGTCTGCTGCAGCAGCCTCCAGCCTGGCCCGGGAGACGTTCTGCAGTATAAGGTAGGGATTCTTGGTCTTCTCCCAGGCCTCGGCATCCAGCATCTCCCAGATTCTGTCTGTGGTCTGGCGCACAGTCCAGCGCAGATCCAGGGCCAGGTCGGCCAGCCCCTCCAGGCCGGGAGGAAGATTGAGGTCCGAGTCGCGCTTCATGCTCTGTTTTATGCCTCCGATGAGAGATCAAGCTTTCGCGCTCCTCTGCAGATTTTGGCAGATGGCTCCTGGTGTCGGATGCGCGAAGCGGTAAGGCGGTAATTTAAATAGAAAAGAGATGATATGGTTGATTCGATCTTCTGTAATGGTATGCAGGGGTGGGTTTATGAAAAGCAATTGGCTGGCGTTCTCGCTGGCAATGCTGGCCGTCACCGGCCTTTGTCCCGGCCTGGCGGCGTGCTCTTCCCTATCTCAGTCGATGGGTGAAGAGTCTTGGGCGGTCTATGATGATGAGATCGAATCTTTCCAGTTAGCTGAAGATGCTGCCGGGCCGTCAGCGCCCGGCGATGATGCTCCAGGCCTGGCCATAACCGACTCCTCGGGCCGGCAGAGCCGGGACTCCCTGGAGATGCCCTCCGGCAGCCTGGTCCGAATTCGTCTCACTCCCGGAGCCAGCGGCGACCTGCAGCTCTTCTGCCTCTATCCCACGGGCTCGGTTGCCGGCATCCTCAATGCCTCGGTAGAGAAAGACAGGTCCTACACCACATGGATGCAGGCGGAGCTGCAGGGAGACTATGAGCTGTGGTTCGTGGTCAATGGGGCCCGGAGCAATTCGGTGAAGATCCGGGTGCTGGAGGCTGAGGCCATGCAGGATTCCATGGCCGGGCAGACGGGAATGCTCAGCGGTGTCCTCGCCCCTGCTTTATCTTACAGCATGGCCGCCCCTGCGGCAGCAGCCGGAGCCGGCCCCAGCATCGGCCTGTCAGCAGGCGGGGCCAAGGATGTATCCAGCTTCCGGGAGAACATCAACCAGAGCTATCTGCCTCTGCCCAGCGATGTGACCTATGAGGGGCTCTTTTATGATTACTACTTTGAGACCGGAGCGGCCCAGGAGTGCAATAAGCTCTTCTGTCCCTCCTACAGCTATGCCGTCTCCAAAGATCCATTCTCCGGAGAGCCCGAGTACTATCTATCCCTGGGCCTCAACTCCGGGATCAGGGATTTTCAGAGAAAGAAGCTGAACCTGGTGGTGGTCCTGGACTATTCCGGCTCCATGGGCAGTGCCTTTGACCAGTATTACTACGACCGCTTTGGAAACATGGTAGAGGTGGATCAGAGAGGGCCGGAGAGCAGCAAGACCAAGATGCAGATAGCTGATGAATCTGTGGCCGGCCTTCTCGATCACCTCAAGCCAGAGGACCGATTCGGCATGGTCATATTCAGCGACCAGGCCTTCCTGCTCGATCCTCTCACTGAGATGGCAGATAAGAACCCAGACAAGCTCAGGAGCAGCATACTGGCTATCAAGGAGACATACGGCACCAATATGGAGGCGGGAATGGAGAAGGGAACAGCCCTATTCGACCGGCTCCTGCCGCAGGACGCAGACTACGAGAACAGGATCATCTTCCTGACCGATGCCATGCCCAACCTGGGGGAGACAGGTGATCTGCCTTTATACCGGATGCTGGAGGACAATGCCGACAGGGGCATCTACACCACCTTCATAGGCATAGGGGTGGACTTCAACACCGAGCTGATAGAGAACATAACCAAGATCAAGGGGGCTAATTACTACTCAATCCATTCCGCTGATGAATTTAAGCAGCGGTTGGAGGATGAGTTCGACTTCATGGTCACTCCCCTGGTCTTCGACCTGCGGCTCCGCCTGGATGCGCCCGGCTATGAGATCCAGAAGGTCTACGGCTCTCCCGAGGCCGACCTGGCCACTGGCGATCTGATGAAGGTCAATACCCTCTTCCCCTCCCGGGCCGAGGAGGGGGCGGTGAGAGGCGGAGTTATCCTGGTCAAGCTGCGCCAGCTCTCAGACACTGGCAGGATCTTGCTCTCGGCCAGCTATGAGGACCGAGACGGAAGGCGGGACAGCGATGAAGCCGTGGTGGAGTTGGAAGAGAGCACCTCCGACTTCTACCAGAACAATGGGGTGCGCAAGGCGGTTCTCCTCGCCCGCTATGCAGATCTGCTCAAGAACTGGATGATCGATGAGAGGAGAGCAGCAGAGAAGGGCTGGAGGATTGTGCCCTCTGTGACCCTGGCCAGCGGAATCGTAATACCGGTGGAGCTGGGGGAGTGGGAGAGGCAGTCCCTGCCCCTGACCGTATCAGATCCCTATCCCCATCTGTTTGGACAGTTCCGG
>NOLC01000165.1 GCA_002256595.1 Methanosaeta sp. NSP1
GGAGAGCGAAGGGCTTGCAGCCTCTCTAAAAGAAGGTCCATCTCCCGCAGGCCCAGCTTTCTTCCCTCAGCCCTCTGAGCCACAGGCAGCTTCGTTTCATCCAGGAGTGCTGGAGGGGATGCAGCCTGGGCTGCCTGCCTCTGCTCCGCTGCCTTGAGGGCCAAACTGGCCTCCTGGGCTAGAGCAGAGAGCTTTTTAATCCGCTCATCCCTCTTTTCCAGGGTGCGCAGAAGGTCCTCCCTTTCGCCCTCCAGCCGGGATCTTTCCGCCTCCAGCTCCAGGATGCGCTCTTCCAGCTTCTTTTTGCCAAAGAGGTCCACCATATGCATCTCCAATTCGGTTCTTTGATTTAAGAGGTCATTTGCGTCTGCACCGAAGCCCGGACAGACGATCTCATCTCAGAGACCAGTGGGGCAGTTGATTGGATTTATTTATCATATTTATCGCACAAATCGGTCAATGCAGTCCAACGAAGTCGTATCCAGGCCGCATTCCTGCAGGTGGTGGGCCAGCAGCCCTGCTCTGGCCCCCTGCGGATGATAGACCAGCACCCTCTCCGGCGAGACATGCTCTATCATCCTCATCAGGCCCCGAAAGTCCAGGTGATCACTGAGCTGAATGGTGGGATAAGAGCTATCCCTTCTTCCGGTGAGAAAGTACTTGGCTCGGCTTCGCACCAGGTTCAGATTCCAGGGAGTGGCCACATTAATGCCTGCGCCGTTCAGCTCCGCCAGCGGCCCGGCAGCCGGGCCCATCAGCTCGCTTGTAAGCATCAGGCTCTTATCATCCATGCCGATCTCATCCCTGTATCCCATGGCCCTCATCAGAGCCACCGCCCTCTGAGCCTTGCCGAAGGCATAGGCCCCAAAGCTGGCCCCCTCATCCAGGGCCTCGGAGAATGCGGCAATGTCGTCATCGAAGATGCAGGAGGGATCATAAGGGTCTCCGTAGGTGGCCTCCATGACCAGAAAATCGCTTTTGGGGAGATGCCGGTAGTCCTTGACATCCCCGGTCACCAGCACCCGCTCCCCAGTTTCCGTCAGCCAGGAGAATGCGCTCGATCCGATGGTGTGGCCGGTGGGATGGGTGTCTATCAAGACCTCATCGACCAATATGCTCTCGCCCACCCGGAATGTCCGGCCCTGATACTCCCGATCGTAACGGATCTCCAGGGCCCTGGCAGTCTCCATCGAGGCCACGGCCCGGGAGGAGAGCATGGCCGACTTGCCATAGTGATCGCTGTGAGCATGGGTTATGAGATAGGCATCGGGCTGAAGCGCAGCCTTGGGGGCACGGCTGGTGTCAATGGAGAAGAGGTGGGTGTCGAAGGAGATAGCCAGATGTGGAGCACAGCCGCCTCTGCTGTTGATCCTGCGCACGGCCTCAAGGCGCATCTCCTCTTCCAGCCTCAATCCCTTCCACACCTCCCCCACGTTATTCAGCAATCTCTTTCTAATCCAAGGCTTTATTGATGGCTTTTGCCAGCTCCTCTTTGGCTGTAACCCCCATCCATCTCTGCACCTCTACACCATCCTTCTCCAGGATGACTGTGGGCACCACCATGATGCCCTTCTCCGCAGCCAGGTCGCCCTCCTTGTCCACATTGACCTTTAGAAACTCTGCCTTTGATCTCAATTCCTCATCCTTTTCCATCTCCTCAAAGATGGGGCCCTGCAGTCGGCACGGTCCGCACCAGTCAGCATAAAAGTCCATCAGAACCAGTTTCGCCATATCAGCATACACTCCATTACATTAGACTATGTCAAATTTAACTCCAATTTTAAATATCTTGAGGGTTGGCAGCACCAGCATCTTTAGGCCGGTCTTGGCCCTGATCTCCTGCAAAATATCCTGGATGCGCTCTTCGGTCCCGGATACAGTGAACCAGAGATTGTAGCCGCTATCGTTGGGACGCAGGTAGTTGTGAGAGACCTCAGGATACAGGCTCACCACCTCGGCTACGCCATCCGCTCTATCGAGTGGAACGGCCAGGGCGGCCAGAATGCCGCTTTTTCCCATCCTTCTCAGATCCAGGATCGGACCTATCCTCCGGACCAGCCCCTCTTTCTGCAGCATAGCCAGTCGGGATATGACCTCATCCTCTTCCAGCCCCAATGCCCGACCCAGGTCCCGAAACGGTCTGGGAGAGATGGGGAAGCCCTCCTGGACGGCAGCGAGCAGCTTTAAATCGATCTCATCCATGGCCCTCTACCTCCAGAAGGCAGGATGGATCCGGCCCCAGGAAGTCGCCGGTCCGGGCGAAGGAGCGGGCCCGGCATCCTCCGCAGATTGACACATAGCTGCAGCGCCCGCACTTTCCTTTTAGAGACCTCTCTCTCAGAGCTATAAGCTGGGGAGAATTCTCCCATATATCTATGAAATTCTTCTCCCTGATGCTGCCAACCTTGAGGGGAAGATAGCCGCAGGGATAGACATCACCATTTCGGGAGACAAAGACGAAGCTCCTTCCCGCCAGGCATCCCCCAGCCCGCCCCTTTCCAGTTGGGGCCGTTCGCGCATACTGTGGAGCACAGGTGACCTGAACCTCCAAAGAGCTTTCTGCTCGCTTTCGATCTATCTCCCGGAGGATCTCCTCTTGCCGCTCTCCTGAGAGCTGGTCCTCCTCCCTTCCCCGGCCGGTGGCCACCAGGAAAAAGAAATGCAATGCTCGTGCGCCAGTCTCCTCCGCCAGATCGAAGATGGATGCGAGATCGCTCTCATTTCTGCCGGTCATGGTATGGTTGATCTGAAAATCTACCTTTCCGCGCAGGCTCTTTATTCCCTGCATAGCCCTCTCAAAGCTGCCCTGGCCCCTCATGCTATCGTGCCGCTGCGCATTGGCCGCATCCAGACTTATGCTGACCCGGGAGATGCCGGAGAGGGCGATCTCATCGGCCAGCTCTGGTGTGATCAGTGTGCCGTTGCTGGCCAAAGAGACGCGCATTCCTAAAGAGACGGCATAGCGAGCCAAAAAAAATATGTCCGGCCGGAGCAG
>NOLC01000248.1 GCA_002256595.1 Methanosaeta sp. NSP1
CGACTGGGAATTATTTCCCAGGGACAAGAGAATCTCTGATTGGAGCAGCCAGGCATCTTCGCGGCCCATGTCCGCCTGCAGCGAACGGTTGACGCTCTGCAGGGCAGAAGAGATGGAGCCGCGGCCCATATATTCCTCCGCCATCTCAAGATAGCGGGCCGATTCAGAGCTCTCCAGCTTTTTTTCGGGGCTGGATTCCTTCTCCAATTTGTTTTCTCTGGCCAGATCCGCCGAGTCATTGCTCCTGGAGAGGGAAGAGAGAGCCTCCAGGGCCTTTCGCTTGCCCTCCAGGGCTGAGGGCTCATTTGAGGAGAATGCCAGAGCTGCCTCATAGCTCTCTGCTGCCAGAGCATACTGGCCATCCTTATAAAGCAGGTCGCCTCTCCGGCTAAGAGCCTTTGCCTGAAATTGGGCTGCATCCTGGTTCTGGGGGTCCAGGAGGCGAGCCTGCTCCAGCCATTCCAGGGCCAGGCTGACATTTCCGGCAGCAAGCTCTTCCTGGCCCAGCCTGGTCAGTAGAAGTGACTTGGCCTCTTTGGCTTTTGCAGACCATTGGCCGGAGGAGAGGACCTGATCATAGCAGGAGAGGGCATCATCTGTCTTTCCCATGCCCTCCAGAGCCGAGCATCTGATCTCACTAAACCGGCTGTCTTGAGGAGCAAGGGCAAGAGCCTCGCTGCTGACGCTGTAAGCCTCTTCAAAGCTGCCCCGGTCAAGAGAGTCCTGACATTGGGCCAGCAATGCATTGAGCATCCCATCCCGACCGGCATGGGCCAGGCCCTGGCCTAGGGCATTGCGGTAGAACCGCCTGGCATCCTCGTACTTCTCCATAGCCGTCCTCCAGCCAATAATCCGGATTCGTATCATCCTTTTTCAGGGCGAAGCTGAGGCACATCTCAGCCATCTTATAGCGGCCCAGCCGGGAGAGTGCTATGCCCTTGCCGCCCCAGGCGGAGGCATTGCCGCCATCGATCTTCAGGGCCCGGTCAAAGCAGCTTACGGCCAGCTTGTAGCTGCCGTTTTCCAAAGAACTGTGGCCTTCTCCCAGCCAGTAGTCTGCGTTGTCCTGAGGCGCAGCAGACGCAGAAATGATCAGCACCAGAGCGGATAAAATGAGATAAGACGAGAGTTGTAAGAGGCGAGGAGACGGGGGCAAGTCAATCATCGATTCAAGCAGAAGGCCAGATTAAGATATATTACCAGCGCCTCATCTGAGCATAGTCGCTGCTGCCTCTTGTAGGGAATAATCATATTATCACCTCAACGCTGTCGCCGTCTTTCAGATCCAGTGTCCTGCGCAGGTTCGCCGGGGCTATGACCTCAATCAGCTCCGGCGGATGGCGGCTTTTCTCCGGCCGGATGGCGGCGGCGTCCATGCCGCCCACCCTGATACGGTAGCACCGGCAGCCGCCGAAGCACTCCTCTCCCTCAGAGAAACCCCGGATCAGAATGGAGGGAGATGAGGCCGGGAATGGCTCATCCAAGAGCACATTGAGGGTGCCGGGGAAGGGAACGAATCCCAGGCGCTCCAGGAACTGGCGGCGGTAGCCCTCCCGAGAGAGGAAGAATCCGGCCTGTCCCAGGCCTGCTGTAATTTTCCCTTGCATTATACGCATCCTGCTTTCAGCAAAGAACGCTTATGGGATCAAGATTTCGGTCTGCGGAGAAATACATCTCCAAAGCTATCTTTTTCCTTGATTTGCCGACCATTAGCCGAGGTCAGGGATATTCAGGATGGGGGCGATATTTTCGTAAATCCGATAGAAGAATTGATAATGAGGCAATTGAAAAGGAGCCGGAGGGTGAGCTGCTTTGAAAATGGGACGAATTCTGGTCAAGATAAACCGCATATCCGCCTGGTTTCTCCTCCTGTTCATGATCATCTTCATCATCTCCGGATATGCCTGGTGGAACAGGATTCTGCTATCCCTTCAGACCGCCAGGTACCTGCATACCGAGCTGGACCTGCTGCTGGTGTTTTTCTTCCTGGTGCACATATTGATCAGCACTCGTTTCACTCTGGCCCGCTGGAGGGTGGGCCACAGGATGCTGGTGGATCTGCTGCTCCTGGGCACAGGCATATCCTTCTTCTGGCTGGTTTTGAGCATCCGCTGAGCGGAAGCTCACCGCAAGGTTTATCTAACTTATTGTTACTAACTTAAAGTTAAGTAAAGTCATAACTGAGTGATGATATTGGATCCGGTTGAGCTTCTAGATATCCTGGGAAATGAGAACAGAAGGCGCATCCTGCAGCTTCTCTCTTTTCGCCCCTTTTATTTCAATGAGATGGCCAAGAGGCTGGATGTGGGGCCCAAGGCGGTCATAGACCATCTGGAGATGCTGGAGCGGGCCGGTTTGGTGGAGTGCTATCAGGAGCAGGGAAGGCGAAAATACTTCCGCATAGCCAGAAAGACGGTGCTGGAGGTGGCTCTTTCGCCCCATTCCTATGGCGTGCGGGCCTATCTCTCCGAGGATGCACCTAAAACAGAAGATGCAGATCCGGCCTTAGATTTAAAGAACCTTCGGGAAGAGCTCTACAGCCTGGAGCAAAAGAGGCTGGAGCTGCGCGTCCTCCTGGAGCAGATCGAGTCCCGGGAGATGGAGATCAAGAAGATGGCCTGCCGTGCCGCTGAGGGCTGTGCTGAAGATCAGCTAGAGGCGGAGATACTCTCGGCACTGCTCTGCGGCGATGCCGATTCATCTCTTCTGGCCCAGAAGCTGGAGGTGGCGGAAGCGGTGGTAGCGGACCGGCTGAGGCAGCTTAAAGACCGGGGCGCAGTTCATATAGCAGACCAAAAATGGAGCATCTGATAGATCCACATGGAGAGAGAAGAGATGACAAGCGCAGAGTCGGTCCAAGAGGTGCAGGAAGGCGATAATTCTGTCCAGCTGCGGGTTGCCGAGGCCTATCATAAGGATGCAGGAAAGGGTGTGGCCAGGATTGGAGCGGCAGCCATGGCCTCTCTCTCACTGGAAAATGGCGGCGTGGTGGAGATCAAAGGGAAGGATAAGCTCTATGCCATAGCCTGGCCGGGAAACCCTGAGGATTCCGAGGATCTGATCAGAATCGATGGCAACACCAGGGCCAACCTGGGGGCGGGCATAGACAGCAAGGTGGCCGTCTCCCGGGCCCAGGCCAGGCCGGCCAGGAAGATTGTGGTCGCCCCCACCCGGCCCATCCGGCTCATGGGAGGGCCGGCCTATCTCCTGCGCATGCTGCAGGGAAGAGCCGTGGTCAAGGGAGAGATGCTGCGGGTGGAGATGATCAACAGCAGCCTCAACCTGGCTGTGGTCAGCACCATGCCCGGCGGAGCGGTGCTGGTCACGCCGGAGACCATAATCAGCATCACCCGTGAGACCCTGGAGGAGCTGGCACTGCATGTGAGGGAGATCTCCTACGAGGACATCGGGGGCCTGGCCAGGGAGATCAGAGAGATAAGGGAGATGATCGAGGTGCCTCTGCGCCATCCCGAGCTGTTCTCCCGCCTGGGCATCAATCCCCCTCGCGGGGTTTTGCTCTACGGCCCTCCCGGCACGGGAAAGACGCTCATCGCCAGGGCCGTGGCCGGAGAGACCGATGCCAACTTCATTTCCATCTCCGGACCGGAGATAGTCTCCAAATTCTATGGTGAGAGCGAGCAGCGGCTGCGCCAGATCTTTGATGAGGCAGCCAAGACCGATCCCTCCATCATATTCATAGATGAGATCGACTCCATCGATCCTAAAAGAGAGGAGGTATCCGGGGACCTGGAGAGGCGAGTGGTAGCCCAGCTCCTCTCCCTCATGGACGGCCTGTCCTCAAGGGGCGAGGTGATAGTGATAGCCGCCACCAACCGGCCCAATGCCCTCGACCCCGCCATCCGCAGGGGCGGGCGGTTCGACCGGGAAGTCGAGATCGGCATTCCCAATAAGAACGGCCGGCTGGAGGTATTGTATGTTCATACCCGGGGCATGCCTCTGGATGAGTCTTTAGACCTTAAGGAGGTGGCCGATGCCACCCACGGCTTCGTGGGAGCTGACCTCTACGCCCTCTGCAAAGAGGCGGCCATGCGCACCCTGGAGAGGGCTCTGCCGGACCTGGATATAAAAGAGGACATACCGGCGGAGGTGGTGGAGGGTCTTCTGGTCACCAAAGAGGACTTCTCCGAGGCCATGAAGAAGATCGAGCCCTCGGCCATGAGAGAGGTCTTCGTGGAGGTGGCCGAGGTGCACTGGGATGAGGTGGGCGGCCTTGAGGGAGCCAAGAAGGCCCTGATCGAGGCCGTGGACTGGCCTCTCAAATATCCGGAGGCATTCTCTGCGGTCGGTATCCGGCCCCCGCGGGGCATACTGCTCTATGGCCTGCCAGGAACTGGCAAGACCCTCCTGGTGAGAGCTCTGGCCACGGAGAGCAACATCAATTTCATCAGCGTCAAGGGCCCGGAGCTTCTGAGCAAGTGGGTAGGGGAATCGGAGCGGGCGGTGCGGGAGGTCTTCCGCAAAGCCCGTCAGGCGGCGCCGGCCCTGATATTCTTCGATGAGATCGATTCTCTACTACCTGGCAGGGGAAGCGGATCTGATTCCCATGCCACGGAGAGGGTGGTCAGCCAGTTTCTGACCGAGATGGACGGCCTGGTGCAGCTCAAGGATGTGGTGGTGGTGGCCGCCACCAACCGGCCGGACCTCCTGGACAGCTCCATGCTCCGACCGGGAAGATTCGATCGTTTGATTTATATTCCCATGCCGGATATCAAAGCAAGGGCGAGGATACTGGAGATATTCCTCTCTAAAATGGCCTGCTCCGGGGTGTCGCCGCAGTGGCTGGCCGAATTGACCGAGGGCTTTTCCGGTGCGGACCTGGAGATGCTCTGCCATGAGGCGGGAATGCTGGCTTTGAGAGAGCACATCCGGCCGGAGATGAGAAGAGAGGAGTTGATCATCGATCGGATAAGGGTTTCTCGCGAGCATTTCCAGGAAGTTTCGAATCTGGTCAGACCTCATCTATCCAAAGAAATGCTTGAAGAGTACCAGAAGATGATCTGTGAGTTCAAAGCCTAGAGGACCCGAAAAGCATGGATGCAAAGCACCAGATATATAGTCAAGAAGGATTTAAATATGATATGAGGGCAGAAAAATTGACCTCTGATGACGAGCAAAGTAAGCTGCTTGGGGATATCGATTTTAGTGATACCAGCAGCATAACCGTGCCTGAGAATCTTGTAGATCAGGTGATCGGCCAGGATGATGCAGTAGAAGTGATAAAAAAGGCAGCACGTCAGAGACGACATGTCATGCTCATAGGATCGCCGGGAACGGGCAAATCCATGCTGGGCAAGGCCATGAGCGAGCTTCTTCCTGTGGAAGAGCTTCAGGATGTGCTGGTCTATGCCAATCCCGAGGACAACAATACTCCACGGGTTCGGGTGGTGCCTGCAGGCCGGGGCAAGCAGATAGTCGATGCCCAGAAGATGGAAGCCAGAAAGAAGGTCCAGACCCGCAATATGTTCCTCATGATCATCGTCATGGCCCTGATAGTTTATTCCTACTACACCGGCCAGCTTCTCTTCGGAGTCATAGCTGCCGCGCTCATTTTCCTATCGCTGCGCTATATGCTGCCCAAAGAGGATGCCATGGTCCCCAAGCTTCTGGTGGACAACAACAGCAAGAAGAAGGCACCTTATGTGGATGCCACCGGGGCTCACGCCGGCGCTCTCTTGGGCGACGTCCGCCATGATCCCTTCCAGTCTGGCGGCCTGGAGACTCCCTCTCACGAGAGGGTGGAATGCGGAGCCATTCACAAGGCCCACCGGGGAGTTCTCTTCATAGACGAGGTCAATACTCTCCGCCCGGAGTCGCAGCAGAGCCTGCTTACCGCTCTGCAGGAAGGGGAGTACCCCATTACCGGCCAGAGCGAGAGAAGCTCCGGGGCGCTGGTTAGAACCGAGCCCGTGCCCTGTAATTTCATTATGATTGCTGCTGGGAACCTGGATGCAGTTCAGGGAATGCACCCCGCCTTGCGATCGCGCATAAAGGGCTACGGGTATGAGGTCTACATGAGAGATACCATGGATGACACCATGGAGAACAGGAACAAGCTCATCCGGTTTGTGGCCCAGGAGATTGTAAGAGACGGAAAGATCCCCCATTTTACCAGGGACGCCGTGGCCGAGATCATGCGGGAGGCCAAGAGGCGATCGGGCAGAAAGGGACAGCTCACTCTTATGCTGCGCGATTTGGGCGGCTTGATCAGAGTTTCCGGAGATGTGGCTCGCGCCAATGGTACCGGCTTGACCGAGGTGGACCATGTCATGCAGGCCAAGAAGATGGCAAGGTCGGTTGAGCAGCAGTTGGCTGACCGCTATATGGAAAGGCGCAAGGACTACAGCATGATCCACTCCACTGGAGACGAGGTGGGCAGAGTCAATGGTCTGGCAGTCATGGGCGACTCGGGAATAGTCTTGCCCATAATGGCTGAGATCACCCCGGCCCAGTCCAGTGAAGAGGGCAAGATCATAGCCACGGGCAAGCTGCAAGAGATCGCCAGGGAGGCAGTAACCAATGTCTCAGTGCTGATCAAGAAATTTTTGGGCGAGGACATCACCAAGAAGGATGTGCATATCCAGTTCATAGGCACATATGAGGGCGTGGAAGGGGACAGTGCTTCCATCTCCATTGCCACCGCAGTCATATCGGCCATGGAAGGGGTGCCGGTCAAGCAAACTGTGGCCATGACCGGATCGCTCTCGGTAAGAGGAGACGTTATGCCTGTTGGTGGGGTGACCCAGAAGATCGAGGCTGCGGCCCAGGCGGGCATCAAGACGGTGCTCATTCCCAAAGCCAATCTTGGAGATGTGCTGATTGACGAGGCCTTCAAGGGCAAGATCGAGATCATTCCTGTCTCCGATATCAGCGAGGTATTCGAGTATGCCATGGGTGGGCAGAGGAACCGGCTGATTGAGAAGCTGAAGAGGTTTGCCACAGAGAAGAAGATCGGCATCATCCTGCCGGAGAGCATCCCTACCCCCAGCCGGAGCATTTAATAACCATGGCCGGGAGCCCAGAGTTTTATGACATCAGGGTCCTGCGGGGCAGCAGGACCAGGATAGTTCTTGATAACGGCAAGCTGGAGGAAATCTCCCAGGCCCCTTTCCAGGGAGCGGCAGTGCGAGCGCTATCCGGCGGGGCCTGGGGATTTGTGACCACGGACAGCGTGGACAATCTGGGACCTGAGATCGATTCGGCCCGCATCATGGCCCGGAAGATCGACCGGCAGGAGGATTTTCGGCTGGCACCGGCCATGCCGGGAAAAAGCATGGTCGTGCCGGTCAAAAAAGATCCCAAGGACCTCTCTTTGGAGGAGAAGGTAGCTCTTTTGCGGGAGATTGAGGATGCAGCGAAAGTCAAAGGCGTCTCATCCACCCAGGCGGTTTACATGGAATCGGATCTGGCTCTACATTATCAGAACTCCGAAGGGCTGGATCTGGAGTCGAGGATGACCCGCATGGGCTTTTTCATCAGCGCCGTGGCCAGCAGAAATGGCATTTACCAGACGGATGGAGAAGGGCGCTCAGGCGTGGGCGGCCTGGAAGTTTTGGAGAAGCATGATCCGGTTGCGCTGGCCAGGGAGGTGGGAGAGATGGCTGTGGCTCTCCTGGATGCGGCTGTGCCCAAAGGCGGGACTTATCCTGTAGTTCTGGATCAGGAGCTGGCCGGTGTCTTTGTGCATGAGGCTGTGGGCCATGCCACGGAGGCGGATATCGTCCTGGAGGGCGACTCCTGTCTGGAGGGCAAACTCGGCCAGAGGATAGGCTCGGATCTGGTCACAGTCAAGGATGATCCCAGCCTGATGCAAAACGGCTATTACCCCTTTGATGATGAGGGCAGTTTGGCCCAGGAGACGGTGCTGGTGGAGAGCGGCATTCTGCGCTCCTATCTCAACTCCCGGGAGACAGCGGCACGATTGGGCGGCACTCCCAGAAACGCCCGCTCGGAAGGAATTGACCGGCCCGTTGTCAGGATGAGCAATACCTACATCGCCAATGGCGAATGGAAGCTGGAGGAGATCCTGGAGGAGTTAGGAGACGGGGTCTACCTGGCCGGCAGCCGTGGGGGCCAGGTGAGCACAGGCGAAGGCGTATTCCAGTTCAATGCCAAGAGGGGCTACCTGGTGGAAGACGGCGAGAAGAAGGGACTCTTGCGAGATGTCTCCCTCTCGGGAAAGATACTGGAGACCCTGATGCATGTCAAAGCTGTGGGCAACGATCTCAGGTTCAACAGCGGCCGCTGCGGCAAGGCGGGGCAGCTTGTTCCCGTGAGCGACGGATCGCCGCACCTGCTGGTGGGGCAGGCCACAGTGGGTGGGGCGGGATAGTCCTTCGATGGCTCAATTTAAGTTCTCTTTTGGTTCTCCTGCTTTTTACTAAA